>NZ_JARVTC010000028.1:0-1327 GCF_030208875.1 Pseudarthrobacter sp. MEB009 | reverse complement strand
GAAAAGTTCAAGACTCCTTCAAGACCTCAACCCACCATCAACATCCCCGCCAGGACGAGGAAAATCCCGCACAAACCGGCGCTGCCGGGTTACCGCATGGCGGCCGCCACTGCAGTGAAGGCCGGGCCTGCGGTTACTCCGAACGATGCACCCGAACTGGCGCAACTGATCGACACCATCCTCGCTCACGGCTGATAAACAGTCCTAGTCGCCGGCCAGCAGGTGCTCGATCTCGGTGGTGAGGGATTTGGCGTCCGCGGCGAGCCGTTCCGCGGCGTCGCGGGCCGCTTGAAGCGAGCCGTTTTTGAGGTGTTGGTTGATGAGCGTGGCATCGCGGCCAAGTTGTTCCGCGCCGATCATGGCTGCTGAGGAGCTGAGCGAGAGGGCTGCGGTCCGGGCTGCCTGGATGCTGGTGGCGGCGAGGGGTTCCTCTATGGCGCGCACCCGTCCGGGGAGCATGGCCAGGAAGCTGGTGGCGAATTCGGTGGCGCCGGCTTCGGAGGAGAGTTGTTCCACGAGGTCAAAGAAGAGGGATCTGTCCAGCACAACGTCGGCCTTCCGGTCCGGGGATTCGGTTCCGCTGGATTCCCGGTTCATGGGGTGAGGGCCACCGGAGCAGCTGTGGCCGTTGCCTCCGTGACGGGTTCCTGGGGCTTTGACCAGATGCTGGCCAGGAGCATGATGACCAGCAGGGTGGGAGCGCCATAGAGCAGGACCTGGCCAACCACGGGGGAGCGGAGGGCGCGGATCGCGTCGCCGAGGTGCGGGATGACGGCCACGGTGGTGAACGCGTGGTCTTCGGCCAGGGTGGCGGTCCAGGGGTCGGCGCCGTTGTTCGCGTCGCCCTTGGTCTGGATGGTGGTGGTCTCCCCGGACCGGGTGACGTCGGTGATGCGGTGCGTCTCGATCCGCTGGTCCTCAACGGGGATGTGGTAGGTGATGATGTCCCCGGTGTTGAGGTTGGCGACGGCGGTGGGAACGCTGACCACGACGTCCCCCGGATTGATCAGGGGGGACATGGAACCGGTGAGCATGGTGGAGGTCTGGTAACCGAAGACCCGGGGCCCGATGGCGAGGAAGAGGAACGCGGCCACGGCGACAACCATGATGCCCACCATAACGGACCTGGCCAGCAGCTTCGCTGCCCGGACCGGCAACGGCTTTCCGGCCCGGACAGCTGCCTGGGCGGGGGTTGCGGCGCGTCGTCCGGTCTGGGGGAGGGTCTGGGTGCTCATGGTGGCCTCGGGCTCTGGGGTGGGTTGGGGGGTGGTACTGTGCGGACCTGTTACTTGTTGGTGGCGGTGCGCTGGGTGCCGGTGAAGCTGAA
>NZ_JARVTC010000026.1:0-1687 GCF_030208875.1 Pseudarthrobacter sp. MEB009 | reverse complement strand
GGCGGTTTCTAGGGGTCGTTGCAACACCTGTTGGTTAGGTGGTTAGTAGTAAATCACGTAGGCGCTCGGCTGGAGTTTTCCAGCCGAGCGTTTTGCGTGGGCGGCCGTTGAGTTCCTGGGCGACGTGTTCGAGGTCCTCGGGTCCGAAGACAGACAGATCGGCGCCTTTGGGGAAGTACTGGCGCAGCAGGCCGTTGGTATTCTCGTTCGAGCCGCGTTGCCACGGGCTTGCGGGGTCGCAGAAGTAGACCTGCATGTCGGTGGCGAGAGTGAAGGATTTGTGGGCAGCCATTTCCGATCCCTGGTCCCAGGTCAGGGATCCCCGAAGGTGCGCCGGAAGAGTGGCCATGGTTTTGATGAGGCCGTCACGGACGGTTGAGGCAGAGTGGTCCTTTGGCAGGTGGACGAGCATTAGGTAACGGGTGGTGCGCTCGACCAGGGTCGCGATCGCGGACTGGTTGTGGGCGCCAGTGATGAGGTCCCCCTCCCAGTGCCCCGGTATGGCGCGGTCCTCGATCTCGGGCGGACGCTCGGAAATCATGATCATGGGGTCGGTGAACCTGGGAGTGCGCTGATCACCGGTGGCATGGGGTTTTCGCCGGGTCCGGCCGGTCCGCAGAGCTGCTTGCACCTCACGTTTAAGTCCGCCTCTGGCTTGGAGGTAAAGGGCCTGGTAAATCGTCTCTGGGCTCACGCGCATCTCCGGGTTGTCGGGGAACTCTTCGACCAGCGTGTGGCTGATCTGTTCCGGAGACCAGCGTAGGAGCAGCTTGTCCTTCACGTACTTACGCAGGTCCGACTCGCCCGCGAGTTTGGCTGTCTTGGGCCGGGCCCGCCGGGCAGTTGCCTTCCGATGTGCACCGTGGGGAAGGTAGCCCATCCGCGGATCGGTGTTTCGGGCCAACTCGCGGCTGACTGTTGAGGGCGATCTGCCGAGGGCGTGGGCGACCGCCCGCACCGAGGATCCGGCGGCCTGCAGGTCCCGGATAAGTTCCCGTTCCTTGACGTTGAGGTACCGCGGGTGGATAGGTTTCTCCAGCGCGGCCACCGGGACCTGGACCGTTTCTGTTGTGCCGGCGGCAGAGGTCATAGTGATCACACCACGTTTGTAGTCGACCACCCGGCCATCCGGGTAAATGCGTCGCCCGCCGGACTTCCGGATTCCCTGGTCCCACTCCTCAGCGGTCCGTAAATGAATACCAACTGCCGCGGCAGCTTTCCGTCGGCTCACGCCGGCGTTGCGCAGCCGGGAGAACTCGTCCCTTCCAGGGTGTGGACCTGTCCCCGGCTTTCCCTGACCCTTCAGCCCGGCTTTCCGCACCCACGCGGCGCACGTATTGGGATTCAGCCCGAGTTCCTTTGCAGCCTCAGTGGTGCTCTTAAGACGGTCGAACACGGCGAAGAACTGCTCTTTCTGCCTAGCCGTGTACTTCCGGTGCACCGACTGCTTCCGTACTTTGCCCCGGGGCAAACCAGCCTTGCGGATCCATTGGTGACAGGTCATCACATTGAAACCGAGTTCCCTCGCGGCGGCACTGACATTCTGAACCCGATCGAGGGCCGCAAAGAACTGATCCTTCTGCTCCTGCGAATATCTCCGCCGCCCAGCGGGCTTCTCCCTTAAAGACGACACGGTCGTTGCAACTCCCAAAAATTCTGGGTGTTGCAACGACCGCTAGAACCCGCC
>NZ_JARVTC010000025.1:0-1933 GCF_030208875.1 Pseudarthrobacter sp. MEB009 | reverse complement strand
GCTGGATGATGCCGCCCCTGTGGTGTTGTCTGGTTTTTACAGCTGGTTTCGAATTTTGTGCAGCCATTTTGTCCCGTGTTTCCGGGGTTGGTGGTTGTGTCTGTTTTTGTTTTTACTTCAACGGAGAGTTTGATCCTGGCTCAGGATGAACGCTGGCGGCGTGCTTAACACATGCAAGTCGAACGATGACCTCCAGCTTGCTGGGGTGATTAGTGGCGAACGGGTGAGTAACACGTGAGTAACCTGCCCTTGACTCTGGGATAAGCCTGGGAAACTGGGTCTAATACCGGATATGACTCCTCATCGCATGGTGGGGGGTGGAAAGCTTTTTGTGGTTTTGGATGGACTCGCGGCCTATCAGCTTGTTGGTGAGGTAATGGCTTACCAAGGCGACGACGGGTAGCCGGCCTGAGAGGGTGACCGGCCACACTGGGACTGAGACACGGCCCAGACTCCTACGGGAGGCAGCAGTGGGGAATATTGCACAATGGGCGCAAGCCTGATGCAGCGACGCCGCGTGAGGGATGACGGCCTTCGGGTTGTAAACCTCTTTCAGTAGGGAAGAAGCGAAAGTGACGGTACCTGCAGAAGAAGCGCCGGCTAACTACGTGCCAGCAGCCGCGGTAATACGTAGGGCGCAAGCGTTATCCGGAATTATTGGGCGTAAAGAGCTCGTAGGCGGTTTGTCGCGTCTGCCGTGAAAGTCCGGGGCTCAACTCCGGATCTGCGGTGGGTACGGGCAGACTAGAGTGATGTAGGGGAGACTGGAATTCCTGGTGTAGCGGTGAAATGCGCAGATATCAGGAGGAACACCGATGGCGAAGGCAGGTCTCTGGGCATTAACTGACGCTGAGGAGCGAAAGCATGGGGAGCGAACAGGATTAGATACCCTGGTAGTCCATGCCGTAAACGTTGGGCACTAGGTGTGGGGGACATTCCACGTTTTCCGCGCCGTAGCTAACGCATTAAGTGCCCCGCCTGGGGAGTACGGCCGCAAGGCTAAAACTCAAAGGAATTGACGGGGGCCCGCACAAGCGGCGGAGCATGCGGATTAATTCGATGCAACGCGAAGAACCTTACCAAGGCTTGACATGGACCAGACCGGACTGGAGACAGTTCTTCCCCTTTGGGGTTGGTTCACAGGTGGTGCATGGTTGTCGTCAGCTCGTGTCGTGAGATGTTGGGTTAAGTCCCGCAACGAGCGCAACCCTCGTTCTATGTTGCCAGCACGTGATGGTGGGGACTCATAGGAGACTGCCGGGGTCAACTCGGAGGAAGGTGGGGACGACGTCAAATCATCATGCCCCTTATGTCTTGGGCTTCACGCATGCTACAATGGCCGGTACAAAGGGTTGCGATACTGTGAGGTGGAGCTAATCCCAAAAAGCCGGTCTCAGTTCGGATTGGGGTCTGCAACTCGACCCCATGAAGTCGGAGTCGCTAGTAATCGCAGATCAGCAACGCTGCGGTGAATACGTTCCCGGGCCTTGTACACACCGCCCGTCAAGTCACGAAAGTTGGTAACACCCGAAGCCGGTGGCCTAACCCCTTGTGGGAGGGAGCTGTCGAAGGTGGGACTGGCGATTGGGACTAAGTCGTAACAAGGTAGCCGTACCGGAAGGTGCGGCTGGATCACCTCCTTTCTAAGGAGCACCTACAGTCCTTCATCTGTCATGTATGTGGTGGGTGGGGGTTGTCAGGAGTAAAGGCCCGTTGCGCAGACGATTGTTCTGCGGCGGGTGCTCAAGGGTGGAATATCAGCAAATAGGTGCCTGGTGGCACGAACCATGGTTTAGTACGGGTTACTCCTTCGGGGGTGGTTCAGGAACGATGATGGTCTGTGGTTGCTGGGTAGTGTATGGCACACTGTTGGGTCCTGAGGCAACAGGACCGGGGTGGTTCCGTGGCTGGTCTTTTTGGCTGGTGCGGGGCT
>NZ_JARVTC010000019.1:0-3498 GCF_030208875.1 Pseudarthrobacter sp. MEB009 | reverse complement strand
GAGGCAACAGGACCGGGGTGGTTCCGTGGCTGGTCTTTTTGGCTGGTGCGGGGCTGGTTCGGGTTTGTTTGTTTCTGGTTTCCTGGCTGCACCGAACACATGTGTGCTCTCTTTTGGGAGGGTTGTGTGGGGTGTGTGGTTTGGGGTTGTTGTTTGAGAACTACATAGTGGACGCGAGCATCTTTTATAAGAAGCAATTTCCAAGAATATGAACCTGGATCTGGCTGCGCGTGATGGTGTCACCTTTCGGGGTGGTGTTGATCGTGTGGTTGGTTTCTGTGGTTCTCTCGAAAATTAGCGTTTTTGATCTTTTGTGGTCAAGTTTTTAAGAGCACACGGTGGATGCCTTGGCATTAGGAGCCGAAGAAGGACGTAGGAATCTGCGATAAGCCTGGGGGAGTCGATAACCGGACTGTGATCCCAGGGTGTCCGAATGGGGAAACCCCGCCAGGCGCGCGAGTGACCTGGTGACCCGCATCTGAACACATAGGGTGTGTGGGGGGAACGCGGGGAAGTGAAACATCTCAGTACCCGCAGGAAGAGAAAACAATAGTGATTCCGTTAGTAGTGGCGAGCGAACGCGGATCAGGCTAAACCGTTCCATGTGTGATAGCCGGCGGGCGTTGCATGGGCGGGGTTGTGGGACTTTCCATACTGGTTCTGCCGGACCGGTGGGGTGTGATGTGCAGGCATAGGTGAACGGTCTTGAAAGGCCGGCCAGAGAGGGTGTGAGCCCCGTAACCGTAATGTTTTGTGCCGCCTGTGAGAGTATCCCAAGTAGCACGGGGCCCGAGAAATCCCGTGTGAATCTGTCAGGACCACCTGATAAGCCTAAATACTCCCTAATGACCGATAGCGGACCAGTACCGTGAGGGAAAGGTGAAAAGTACCCCGGGAGGGGAGTGAAACAGTACCTGAAACCGTGTGCTTACAATCCGTCGGAGCAACCGCACCTTGTGTGCATAGTAGTTGTGACGGCGTGCCTTTTGAAGAATGAGCCTGCGAGTTAGTGTTACGTCGCGAGGTTAACCCGTGTGGGGAAGCCGTAGCGAAAGCGAGTCTGAATAGGGCGTTGCAGTGGCGTGATCTAGACCCGAAGCGAAGTGATCTACCCATGGCCAGGTTGAAGCGACGGTAAGACGTCGTGGAGGACCGAACCCACTTCAGTTGAAAATGGAGGGGATGAGCTGTGGGTAGGGGTGAAAGGCCAATCAAACTTCGTGATAGCTGGTTCTCCCCGAAATGCATTTAGGTGCAGCGTTGCGTGTTTCTTGCTGGAGGTAGAGCTACTGGATGGCTAATGGGCCCTACAAGGTTACTGACGTCAGCCAAACTCCGAATGCCGGTAAGTGAGAGCGCAGCAGTGAGACTGTGGGGGATAAGCTTCATAGTCGAGAGGGAAACAGCCCAGACCACCAACTAAGGCCCCTAAGCGTGTGCTAAGTGGGAAAGGATGTGGAGTTGCGAAGACAACCAGGAGGTTGGCTTAGAAGCAGCCATCCTTAAAAGAGTGCGTAATAGCTCACTGGTCAAGTGATTCCGCGCCGACAATGTAGCGGGGCTCAAGTACACCGCCGAAGTTGTGGCATTCAAATATTAGCTAAGCCCTTGTGGTTCAGGCGTTTGGATGGGTAGGGGAGCGTCGTGTGGGCAGTGAAGTCGCGGTGTAAACCAGCGGTGGAGCCTACACGAGTGAGAATGCAGGCATGAGTAGCGAAAGACGGGTGAGAAACCCGTCCGCCGAATGATCAAGGGTTCCAGGGTCAAGCTAATCTGCCCTGGGTAAGTCGGGACCTAAGGCGAGGCCGACAGGCGTAGTCGATGGACAACGGGTTGATATTCCCGTACCGGCGAAAAACCGTCCATGTTGAACAGGGGATACTAACCGCCCGAGACCTGACCGCCCGCCCTTGTGGTGACGTGGTTTTTGGTGGAGCGCGGGACCTGATCCTGGGAGGCAAGCGTATTAACAGGTGTGACGCAGGAAGGTAGCCAAGCCGGGCGATGGTTGTCCCGGTCTAAGGATGTAGGGCGAATGGTAGGCAAATCCGCTGTTCATGATGCCTGAGATCTGATGGGACCCCCTTTAGTGGGGGGATTTGGTGATCCTATGCTGCCGAGAAAAGCATCGACGCGAGGTTTTAGCCGCCCGTACCCCAAACCGACACAGGTGATCAGGTAGAGAATACTAAGGCGATCGAGAGAATTATGGTTAAGGAACTCGGCAAAATGCCCCCGTAACTTCGGGAGAAGGGGGGCCCCAACCTTGAACACCACACGCTGGTGGGAGGGGATCGGGGCCGCAGAGACCAGGGGGAAGCGACTGTTTACTAAAAACACAGGTCCGTGCGAAGTCGCAAGACGATGTATACGGACTGACTCCTGCCCGGTGCTGGAAGGTTAAGAGGACCGGTTAGCCGCAAGGCGAAGCTGAGAATTTAAGCCCCAGTAAACGGCGGTGGTAACTATAACCATCCTAAGGTAGCGAAATTCCTTGTCGGGTAAGTTCCGACCTGCACGAATGGAGTAACGACTTCCCCGCTGTCTCAACCATAAACTCGGCGAAATTGCAGTACGAGTAAAGATGCTCGTTACGCGCAGCAGGACGGAAAGACCCCGAGACCTTTACTATAGTTTGGTATTGGTGTTCGGAGTGGCTTGTGTAGGATAGGTGGGAGACGTTGAAACCCGGACGCCAGTTCGGGTGGAGTCATCGTTGAAATACCACTCTGGTCACTTTGGACATCTAACTTCGGCCCGTAATCCGGGTCAGGGACAGTGCCTGATGGGTAGTTTAACTGGGGCGGTTGCCTCCTAAAAAGTAACGGAGGCGCCCAAAGGTTCCCTCAGCCTGGTTGGCAATCAGGTGTCGAGTGTAAGTGCACAAGGGAGCTTGACTGTGAGAGAGACATCTCGAGCAGGGACGAAAGTCGGGACTAGTGATCCGGCGGTACATTGTGGAATGGCCGTCGCTCAACGGATAAAAGGTACCTCGGGGATAACAGGCTGATCTTGCCCAAGAGTCCATATCGACGGCATGGTTTGGCACCTCGATGTCGGCTCGTCGCATCCTGGGGCTGGAGTAGGTCCCAAGGGTTGGGCTGTTCGCCCATTAAAGCGGTACGCGAGCTGGGTTTAGAACGTCGTGAGACAGTTCGGTCCCTATCCGCTGCGCGCGCAGGAAATTTGAGAAGGGCTGTCCTTAGTACGAGAGGACCGGGACGGACGAACCTCTGGTGTGTCAGTTGTACTGCCAAGTGCACCGCTGATTAGCTACGTTCGGATGGGATAACCGCTGAAAGCATCTAAGCGGGAAGCTCGCTTCGAGATGAGATTTCCATACACCTTGTGTGTGAGAGGCCCCCAGCCAGACCACTGGGTTGATAGGCCGGATGTGGAAGCGAGGACTAACGACTCGTGAAGCTGACCGGTACTAATAGGCCGATAACTTACACCACACACCACCCCCGCAAACGGATTCAAAAGCGTTTGCACCCG
>NZ_JARVTC010000001.1:0-4321 GCF_030208875.1 Pseudarthrobacter sp. MEB009 | reverse complement strand
AAAACCCCGCCAACACAAGGAAAACAAGGACCACCACCCCACCCAACACCCACACAAGACCAAAACCAGCCACTATGCAGTGAGTCACACACCAGAAGCGGTCGGGTTGTCAGCCTTTGACGCGCAGCTCCACACTGAAATCAGCTTCGCGGGGCCGCAGCCGGTAGGCCTCCAGGACACCGGGTCCGCAGGCAGCTGTCCCAACTCCCCGCAGCGCATGATCCACGTAGACGTAGGTCCGGCCATCCGGCACAAGGTCGTCCCGGTGGGCAGCAGCGTCGAGGTGCTCCTGCGAGAAGGGCCGGACGGTCAGTGCGAAGGGGGCTCCCTGCACCTCGAAGCTGCCGGCGGCCAGTTCCACCGCCGCCTGGATAACCCCGGACCTGGCCCCGGACTCCTGCGGCCGGACATAGTCCTCGTTCATTGCCGTCGCCGGCAGCGTGTACCTGCCAAACCGGGCGCCCTGCCCGGTGTCCGCATAGCTCTGGTGCGGACCCTGGCCAAACCAGCTCACTGCCTTTGCCTCTGAAGCCAGGACAAACTCCAGGCCGATCCGGGCCCACTCGACCGGCAACCCGCCGTCGATCCACTCTCCGTCGGGCCGGACCTGCGTGCGCAGCCCAACCCACTCGTTGTCACTGCTCCACGAGTAGTCAACCAGGACGCCGAACTGCTTGTCGGCCGCCGCCATGCGCGTCCGTACCGTAAGGATCTCGCCGCCCTCGGCGGTACGGTCCGCAGTGATGCCCAGCAGGCGGGAATGCAGCCGGTTGAGTCCGGCGTTGTGCCAGGCCGTCGACAGGGGAAGGTCGTCCCGGCCAAACCAGCCCCGGCCAAGGTCGTTGTCGGTGGGCGGCCACCACAGAACCAACCGGAAGTCCGCCACGGGGACGCCGCCAATTGAGACCGGCAGCCCGGTGGCGCGGTTGAACACCACTGCACCCAGCCGAAGTTCGGCCTGCTCCACGGCAACGCATTCGAGGGCCTGGTGCGCTGCGGCCGGAGCGCCGCTGAGGACACCCTGTCCCCAGGCAACTTCGTGGCCGGCGCCGGCCCAGTCCGAGTCGGCGGCCAGCACGGCGCTGACCGTCAGCACGGCCGCCCCGTCAAGGCCTGCAAGGCCGGCGGGCAGCGGAACTGTCGCTTCCGCACCCGGGTCCACCGCGGCTACGTCAAGCACACCCTCACGGATAACGTCGCCGCCCGGCGTGGTGCCGCCGTCGGACGTCACTGCGTACCGGAAGCTGAGCGCGGACGTGTCCGCGAAGTTGAATCCGTTCCGGACCGTGACGGTGGTCCAGTCCGCCGCCACGCCCAGGCGTACCGGCTCGATGACCTTCTTGAAATCGAGCAGCCCGGGCCGGGGCTTGCGGTTTGCGTCCACCAGGCCGTCGGTGACGAAGTTGCCGTCGTGGATTTCCTCGCCGAAGTCGCCACCGTACGCAAACTGTTCGCCGCCGTCCTTGGCAGGGACGGTGATCCCGTGCTCCAGCCATTCCCAGACGAATCCGCCCATGAGCCGCGGGTAGCGGTCAAAAAGCTCCTGGTACTCGGTCATGCCGCCCGGGCCGTTACCCATCGCGTGCACGTATTCGCACTGCACAAACGGCATGGCCCGGCGCCGGCTGTCCAGGGCGGGATCTGCCAGCGCTTCTTCTTTACCCTGCCCGATCAGCTCCGTCTCGGCGTGGTCCGCGTACATCCGCGAGTACACGTCGACGTAGGCCGAGCTCCAGTCACCCTCGTAGTGGATGGGTCGGCTGGGGTCGCGGTCCTTGGTCCAGCGGGACATCGCCTCAAGGTTCCGGCCGTTCCCGGATTCGTTGCCGAGGGACCACATGATCACCGAGGCATGGTTTTTGTCCCGCTCCACGGTCCGGCGCATCCTGTCCACCAGTGCCGATTCCCAGCGCGGATCGTCGCTGGGGTTCTGCTTCCAGCCGGCGTCAACAAAACCGTGTGTTTCGAGGTCGCATTCGAGGACCACATAGAACCCCAGCTGGTCCGCGAGGGCCAGGAATTCCGGATGCGGCGGGTAGTGGGAGGTACGGATGGCATTGATGTTGTGCTGCTTCATGAGCCGCAGCTCGGCCTCCACCACGTCACGGGGCACCACGCGGCCAAGGCGCGGGTGGTGCTCGTGCCGGTTGACGCCGCGTAGCAGGATGCGCTGGCCGTTGACTTTGAACTGCGCGTCCTCGATGGTGATGCTGCGGAAGCCCAGCTGAAGATCTACGGTTTCCCCTGCCGTGCTGACGGTGGCGGCGTAGAGGGCCGGCAGTTCCGCGGACCAGGGGCTGACGCCGGGGATCCGGTGTTCGGTGCCGGCTGCCAGTTCCAGGTTCAGCGCTGGGACGCGTACGACGGCGTCAATCGCCACGCCGGACCGGCCCGCCTCCACCCGGAGGATGCCTTCGCCGCTGCCGGCGTCGTATTCGGCGTGGACAAAGACGTCGTCGATGCCATCGGCGGGGCGGGCCTGCAGGGTGACGTCCCGGAAGATTCCGGGGAGCCACCACATGTCCTGGTCTTCCACGTAACTGGCGGCCGAAAACTGCGCCACCCGGACGGCAAGGGTGTTGGTGCCCGCCACCAGGACACCGGAGACGTCGAACTCATGGGCAAGCCTGCTGCCCCGGGTGGTCCCGAGTTCCACCCCGTTGAGCCACACCGTGGCCGCGGACTCGATGCCGTCGAAACGGAGCAGCGCAGCGGGGAGAAACTCCGGCCCTGCCGTGAACTCCGTCAGGTGGTCGCCGATGGGGTTGGCTTCGGGAACGTTGGGCGGTTCCACGGCGAACGGGAACTTGATGTTGGTGTAGGCGGGAGCGCCGTGGCCGTGCATGGACCAGCTGGACGGGACCGGCAGCCCGGTAAAGCCGGACAGGTCGCTGCCGTCCTGCCAGCCGTCCCCGGGAGCGGTGCGGATGCCATCACTGAGCCGGAAGTGCCACTCGCCGTTGAGGGAGAGCCTGGGGGCATCCGAGGTCAGGTAGGCGCGCGGTGGCAGGGTGCCGCGGGCAGGCTCCAGCGACGCAAGCTCCTTCACACCGGCAGCGCCCAGCTCGAGGCTGCGCGATGCCTGACCGGCGGTTTCGTCCGGGACGGCTTTGTCCGGAGCGGAGGGGGACTGGACTGACATGGGAATCCTCGCTGCAGGGGATGGAACAACTCCGTGAACGTTCACGATGCAGTATCAAGCGTAGCGGTTTACTTCGCGATTGAGTAGGCCCTACGCCGACTCCCGGTGAACCAACTCGTGCCGGAGGACCAGTGCCGATTGTTCCGTTCCCGCTGCCACGCTGCCGGACAGCAGGCCTTCAACGAGGCCGACGGCGGCACGCCCCACGGAGCGTAGGTCAAGGGACAGGGTGGTCAGCTCCGGTGAGGTCAGCTCACCCAGGGGTATGCCGTCCATGCCGATCACGGCGCAATCCCGGGGGACGCTGAGGCCGGCTTCCTGCAGTGCCTTGAGCGCCCCTGCTGCCATGAGGTCGTTGAACACCAGCAAGGCGTCCGGAGCGTCCTGGCCAGTAACCAAATCAAGCACTGCGGCCCGTGCTGCGGGCGCGGACGGGCCGGCAGCACGCCGGATGAGGGTGATGCCGAGTTGGTCCGCGACCGCGGCAACTGCGGTCCCCCTGCTGGCCGCAGGGCCGCCCTGGTCCGAATCCAGGAACGCGATCCTGGTGCGGCCGCTGTGCACGAGGTAGTCCAGCGCGAGCCTCGCAGCATGGTGGTAGTCGAAGGAGATCCTGCCGGCGGCCTGGCCGGCCGGGTAGTCAAGGCTGACCAGTGGACGCCTGCCCATGAGGGACTGGGCCTGGGCAGCATGGCTGCCCAGATATCCGATCAGCGCATCAACCTGGGGCGCCAGCCGTTCCACCGCATCGAGGGCTGTTGCCGTGCCGTGGCCGTAGTCGTCAACCACCACGTTCCAGCTCCGCTGGGTCGCTGCTTCCACCACGCTGGAGGCAAAGGCGGGGAAATAGGGGTTGGTCAGGTCGGGAATGGCGAGCCCCACTGACACCCGGGCGCCCTGGACCAAGCCTTTAGCGAACCGGCTGGGGCTGTAGCCCAGCTCAGCGGCGATGCCCTGCACCCGCTCCCTGGTGGCTGCACTGATGCCCGCCATGTTGTTCATGGCCCGGGTGACTGTTTGCCGGGAAACGCCGGCGGCGGCAGCCACATCAAGGATGGTGGCGCGCTTGGCAGGCTGCTGGTGGGAGGTCCGGGTCATAGACGGCAAGTCTATGACCATATGGAGTCCTGCCTGTGGTGGGGTCGGTGGCGTCCCGTCTGTCCCTCACCGTTACGCTAT
>NZ_JARVTC010000024.1:0-14983 GCF_030208875.1 Pseudarthrobacter sp. MEB009 | reverse complement strand
CCGGCCAAAGCCTTCAAGTCCGTCAACGCGCTCAACGCCGCATCGATCACCACGCACACCGCGTCAGAAGCACCCACCCCACCAGAACCGGAAACAGCAGGCGGAACCGGGTTCCTGCTGTCAGTCTCTGGAGCTTCGTTGCCGTCCATAAAACCAGCGTAGGGAGGGGGTACGACAATTTGGCCGGGGGCAGGAACGGCCAGCGAATCAAGCCTGTCACCGGCCTCAACAGCGGCCCCGGACGGCGCGGCAGCCCCGGGAGCAGGCGGAACCGGGTTCCTGCCGTCCGTCCCTGGAGCCTCTTCGCCGTCCATAAAACCAGCGTAGGGAGGGGGTACGACAATTTGGCCGGGGGCAGGAACGGCCGATGGATCGCCCCCAAAGCCGCCTCTAAAGCCGGCCCCGGAAACAGCCCCGCACGCAGGTGAAACAGCGTCCCTGCCGTCCGTCCCTGGAGCCTCTTCGCCGTCCATAACCCCAGCATATGCAGGGGGTACGACAATCTGGCTCAGCAGCAAGACAAGCCGCAGGCCCGGGAACAGCCCGCCGGCACCCAACCCCGAGCGCGCCGTCGTAATTCAGTAGGCCCAGGAGACCCGGACTGCCCACCAAGCCACCGCGGAGTCAGCCGAAGATAAGGTGCGCCACCGTGAAGATCGCGAGCCCCGCGAGGGAACCCACCACGGTGCCGTTGATCCGGATGAACTGCAGGTCCTTGCCCACCTGGAGTTCGATCTTCTGCGAGGTTTCCTCGGCATCCCAGCGGGCAACGGTGTCGGTGATAACGCCCGCAATGTCGGAGCGGTAGGTGCGGACCAGGTATGCGGCGGCGTCGCCAATCCAGGTGTTGACCTTCCCGGCAAGCTCGGGATCGCCCACCAGCCGGGAGCCGAAGTCCCGGACCCCGGCCTTGAATTTGACGGTCAGCTCACTGTCCGGATCATCCACGGCACCAAGCAGGGCGTTCTTGACGGTCCCCCAGGTCCTGGAGGCGAGCTCGCGCACTTCCGGGTCGCCAAGCACCTGTGCCTTGATGTCCTCGGCGCGGGCGATCATGGCGGGATCGTGCTGCAGGTCCTGGGCAAGGTCGTTGAGGTACTTGTCGATGGACTGCCGGACCTGGTGGTCCTGGTCGGACTGGACGGTCCGGACAAACTTCAGGATCTCCACGTAGACCTTGTCGCCCACCAGTCCGTCCACAAACTGCGGAACCCAGGTGGGGGAGCGCCCGGAAACGATCCTGGATACTGTCTCATGGTTGTCGTCCACCCAGTCGGCGGCCCGGTCCACCAGCAGGTCCACCAGTTTGTGGTGGTGCCCGTCCTGGAAAACCCGTTCAGCCAGCCTGCCCACCGGAGGCCCCCACGGCGGTGCGAGGAGGTGCTTGCGGACCAATCCCTCGATGACTGTCTGGACGTCGTCGTCGTTCAACACCGTGAAGGCGCCCCGGATCATTGCGGCGCCTTCCTTTGCAACGCGGTCGGCACCGCCAGGCGACGCCAGCCATTCCCCGGCCCGACGCGCAATGTTGACGCTGGCCAGTTTGTCCTGCACCACCTGCTCGGACAGGAAGTTGGTCTCCACAAATTCGCCCAGCGAGGCACCAATCTGGTCCTTGCGCCGGGGGATGATCGCCGTGTGCGGGATCTTGATGCCCATCGGGTATTTGAACAGGGCAGTCACGGCGAACCAGTCCGCCAGCGCGCCCACCATGCCGCCCTCCGCGGCTGCGCGCACGTACTGCAGCCACGGGTATTCCTTCTGCAGCGCAAAGGCGAACACAAATACCACGGCCATGGCGATCAGCAGCCCCAGGGCCACCATTTTCATCTTGCGCAGGGCAGCCGCCTTTTCGGCGTCACCGGCGCTGAGCCCGGCAGCGTTTTGGCTTGAGGTTCCGCGTCCGACGTCGGAACCCAGGATAGTGCCTTCCGGCGCCGGGCGAGGGGGCCGGGTGGGGGAGTCCTGGGTAGTTGGCTCAGAGTTCACCTGCATGTGCCAAGCCTAGCCCTGCAGGCAGGCGGCATTCGGCTACCGTGTCACCATGACAGTTGACGAGTCCGGGCCGCACCGGTCCCTGGTCTTTGCCCACCGCGGCGCCAGTGCCGCCTTCGCCGAACACACCCGCGCGGCCTACCTGCAGGCCATGGCCGACGGCGCCGACGGCGTGGAGTGCGACCTCCACCTGACGCGGGACCAGCACCTGGTCCTCCTGCACGACGCCAACCTGGACCGCACCTCGGATGGAACCGGGCCGGTGGCCGAGCGGACGCTCCGGGAGCTGCGCCAGCTGGACTTCTCCTCCTGGAAGGGCGCCCGCATCCCCGAGGCCTACGGCGCGCGGTCCGAACAGTTCCTGACCCTGCCCGAGCTGCTGGAGCTTCTCCGGGGCGCCGGGCGTCCGGTGAAACTGGCGATCGAACTCAAGCACCCCAGCCCCTACCAGTTGAAGCTCGAGGACAGGGTGCTGGAGGTGCTGCGGAGCGAGGGCTGGGACCCGGCCAGCTCCACCGTGGACAACGTGGCCGTGACCTTCATGAGCTTCAGCCCCGACTCCGTCCGCCACCTCCTCCAGTCCGTGCCGGCGGAATACGTCTGCCAACTGGTGGACGATCTGACCATCCACGAAATCCGGGACGGGCTGGGGCTGGGCCTGATCACCGGTGGCGCCGTGGCCAACCTGATGAAGGCCACGCAGCTCGAAGGGGAGCAGATCGTCGAGGACGGCGCGGTGGGGCTGGCTGGGCCCGGCATCGACTACGTCCGCGAAAACAGGGCCACCATCCAGCGCTGGCTTCAGGCCGGCCGGCGGCTGCGCGTATGGACGGTGGATTCAGAGGACGACGTGGCCCTGTGCCAGGAGTTGGGGATCCAGGAGATCACCACCAACATGCCGGCCCGGGTCCTGAACCAGTTGAGCGAGGCTTCCTCGCCGGGAAGGTAGGTCAGTCATGATGTTCCAACCGGGCTCCGGGCGCTGGTGGGATGGACCTTTGGATGTTGAGGGTCTGGCGCTGGGTGCCGTCAACGCCGCTGCCGCGTCCGCGAACCATTACGCCGGCGCGCCCGGCAGGTTCAGCACCACACCGGAACTGACCGCGGCAGCCTTTGACTCCTCCGGTTTACTGCGGATTGCCGGCCGGAAGGCCCAGGGGTTCGTCCCGCTCTCCGGGTTCCGGCGGACCCTTGACGGCTGGATCCGGATCCACGCCAATTACCCGCACCACGAGCGCCGGCTCCTGCAAGCACTTGGCGCTTCCACCGGCCGGGACGTGGACCAGGCCCTCCTCGGTATCCCGTCCCTCGCAGCCGAGGCAGTGATCCAGGCGCACGGCGGAATAGCGGCGGCCGTCAGGACCCGGGCGGAGTGGCTCGGCTCCGCCATGGGCCGCGCTGCCGGAGCAGGTCACTGGCTCGAGTTGACCGCCGACGACGGCACAACCAGCGGTGCGCCCCTCACCAGTAAGCGTGCGCACCAACCTGTGGCCGGCCCGGCGGGAAGCGGCCCTGAAGCCAACCACCCGGCAAAACCCCTCGCAGGGGTTCGGGTGCTCGACCTGACCAGGGTGATTGCAGGGCCCGTGGGCACCCGGCTCCTGGCGGCCCTGGGTGCTGATGTCCTGCGGCTAGATCCGCCCGGGATGCCCGAAATCCTGGACCAGTACGTTGACACCTGTTTCGGCAAACGCAGCGCCGAAGCCGACCTCGCCAACGGAACCAGCCGGGAACGCCTCGAAAGGCTTCTGGACGAAGCCGACGTTGTGGTCACCGGCTACCGGCGCGGAGCACTGGACAGGTTCGGCCTGAAACCCCGGGCTTTGCTGGCATCCCGGCCCTGGCTGGCCGTGGTGGCCCTGAACAGCTGGGGGAACGACGGCCCGTGGCGCGGGTTGCGGGGATTCGACAGTATTGTCCAGGCCGCCTGCGGCATCGCCCACGTTTACGGCGGGCCCGACCGGGACGGCAACTGGCGCCCGGGCGCGCTGCCAGTCCAGGCCTTGGACCACGCCACCGGGTACGGGGTTGCGGCCGCAGCGATCACGCTCCTGGCAACCCGCCGGGAAACCGGATTGGGCGGCACTGCCAGGCTGTCGCTGGCCCGGACCGCCGAAGAACTGTTCGCGCTGACAGCGGACGCGGTGTCGGCCAACGCCGCTGGCGGGCACGCGGACGCCAGGCCTGCCGCTGGCCAGCCCGCCCGTGCCGGACTGCCTGAGCCCGACTACCGGACCATGCCCAGTTCCTTCGGCGAGCTCCGTTACGTTGGCCCACCACTGCAGGTGGCCGGCCGGCCGCTGGACTACGCGGGCCCGCCGCCGCCTTACGGCACCGCGTTGATGGCCTGGGCCTGACGCAGCGCCGCCACGATGGAGGCAGTTCCACTCTGGAGGCAGGTCGCCGGGAGTTGGGTTTCATCAGCCACGCGCGCCTGTGATTGAGTGGTGCCATGCCATTTCCGCGGGCCGGCCGGGCCCCCCAGAGCCTGTCTGCTGCCGCCATGAGCGCTTTGCTCCTGGCCAGCGCCGTCAACCACTTCCGGAATCCCCGGTTCTACCGCCAAGTTGTGCCCGGGTACCTGTGCCGCGAGGACCCGTCGCCCGCCGCTGCATCCGGCCACCAGGCAGAAGCGAACGACGGCGGTCCAGGCCACAGCGTGCCCCCGTCCAGTCCACTTGCCCTGCTTTCCCGTGAGGAATGGATCGCGGCGAGCGGCCTGCTGGAACTGGGCGCCGCCGTCGGAATCCTGGTGCCGGCGACCCGGAAGCTGACGGCTACCGGGCTGACCGCCATGTACGTGGCCTTCCTTGCCGGGCACGTTGATGCCCTCCAACGGGCGTACGGTCCGGACGGAACGGCTGCGCAGCGGAAGGCGCACACGGTGCGGCTTCCCTTTCAGGTGCCGCTGATTATGTGGGCGTGGAGCCTCCGGCGGTCCGGCCGGGCAGCGAGGCAGTGAAACTGCTGGATTCGCCGGCAGTGCGGGTGGGCCTGTCCATCAGCATTGCCACGGGCCTTTACGGCGTCTCCTTCGGGGCGCTGTCCGTCACCTCCGGGCTCAGCTTCTGGCAAACCATGGCCCTGAGCCTGCTGCTCTTCAGCGGCGGCTCGCAGTTTGCGTTCATCGGCGTTGTGGCCGGCGGCGGCTCAGGGATAGCCGCCATGAGCGCGGCCACCCTGCTGGGCATGCGCAACGGTATTTACGGCATGCAACTCAACGCCCTCCTGCGTCCCACGGGCTGGCGCAGGTACGTCAGCGCCCAGCTGACCATTGACGAGTCCACCGCGACCAGCACCGGCCAGTCCGATCCCGCGGAGCAAAGGCGCGGGTTCTGGGCTGCCGGAATCGGCATCTATGTGCTATGGAACCTCTTTACGGCTGTTGGTGCGCTGGCCGGCAGCGGGCTGGGTGATCCCAAGCAATGGGGGCTGGACGGCGCCGCCGTAGCGGCCTTCCTGGCACTCCTGTGGCCGCGGCTCAAGGGGCGCGAACCGGTAGCGATTGCCGTGGCCTGCGCCGTGGCCACCGTCATTGCCGTGCCGTTTGTACCCGCAGGTGTTCCCATCCTGGTGGCAGCCGTGGTGGCTGCGGTCATCGGCTGGTTCAGCCACGGCCGCAGCGACGAAGGCCTTGAACCGGACGTTGACCCCTACGCGGAACACGACCACCACGGCGCCAAGCGCGCGGCAGCCGCGGAAGGCGACTCATGAGCCTCTGGATCTGGCTGCTGTTGGCCTGTGCGCTCGCGTACGCCTGGAAACTGATGGGCTACTTTGTGCCCGCACGGTTGCTGGAAAATCCGCGGATGTCCCGGATCGCGGGAACCATGACCATCGGACTGCTGGCCTCCCTGACAGTGGTCAATGCTGCCGCGACCGGCCAATCCCTGGCCGCCGATGCCCGGCTGGGGGCGCTCGCGGCCGCTGCCATCGCCTTGGCCCTGCGCGCTCCCTTCCTGGTGGTGGTGCTGGCCGGCGCCGGAGCCGCGGCGCTACTCCGGCTGGCCGGCTGGAACTGAGCGGTTCCGCCTACGCCTTTATCCGGGTGCGGACAGAAGGTCCGGTGAGGCACGCGCCGGGGCGTGATGTGGGTCACGCTGGATCGGGCGTGCCGGTTGTACGATGGGAGCGGCTAAGCAGTTGGCCGCAAAATCCCGCACGATTGGCGACTATGAAAAATCAACTGCACCGGGCAGGGGGCAGGGCTGCACAGCCCCCCGACTGGAATTTCCGACGGCGGGCAGGCCTCCCGGCCAAGCGCTTCTTTACCCGGTTTGCCGGCCTGTCCCACGTTCCCGCCGAGGAGTTGGAGGACCTTTCCGGAATTCTGCGGAAGGCCCTCGACGGGGATCCGGAGTCGCCCGTTCCCGCGCTGCAGGCGCTGGTCAGCAGGGAAATACGGCGGCGCGGAATGAACCACCAAAGGTGATGTCCGGCCAAGTGCCGGCAGCGCCGCACCGGTCCAGCGGGTATGGGACCGAACAGTGGCCGCCATGCTCCATGGCGGAAAATGAAGGAGGAAGCAGATGAGCGAACAGGCACAGCCCGTGGAACCCGCAATGGTCCACGAGGCAGACAGGACAACAAGCGACGACGGGCAAAGCACCGCTCCCGCTGCGTCCGCGGACCAGTCCGGCAAATCAAGGGCCGTTTACCGGGATCCCAAAGGCTCGGAATCCACCAGGGAACTCCGCGACACCGCCCGCCGCCGCCGGGACTCCGAGGAAAAGCTGCAGCAGCACCTGATCGAAGCGAAGGACCATGTCCCGAACGACCATCACGAGCACGAGCACCATGATGAGGGGCACCACCCCGATCACGGTCAGGACCAGGACCATAACCAGGACGGGGACAACCCCGGCACCTCCAGGGCGGGGGAGACCGGCAACCCCTGACCTGGCGGGCCAGCTCCTGACCTGGCGGGTCGACTCCTGATACGGCAGCTCAACTCCTGACCGGCTTGCGCCTTACCAGCCCGCTGCCCGGCGGCTCAGGCCACGCCGGTCGCGTCGCTCGGCGAGGCGGCCCTGCGGCTGATCTCATCCACTACCGAGTCGTACCAGGCCTGCGCGCCGAACTCCGGATCCATGGTGTCCAGATGGCTGAACAGGGCGTCTGCCAGGGCGGCAAGGTCCTCCGCTGCCAGCGTGGGAAGGACGTCTTCGGGGTCGTTCCGGCCGTTGAGGTAACGGCCCAGATCGAGGCTTTTCATCGCCGCGCCTCCCGGCGCGCCATCAGCAGTGGTTGCGGCATGGGAACTCCATCGTCGGCAAAACGGAGGCTGACTGCGTAACCTTTCCCGGATTCTATTGCACCTTTTTGCCGCGTTCAATGGTGCTTCTCCGAAGCAGCTACGCCAGGTATCCGGGTCCTAGGCGGAGCGCTGCGGCTGGCCCGGAACGGGGATGTGGGCCGGCAGCGGGCGGTCGGGCCGGACCGAGCGGATGGCGTCCTCCATCAGGGCCAGCGGGCGCCGCCAGGCGTCCGACCCGGGCTCCATGGTGTCAACCACACCAATAAGCATCGCAAGCAGCCGGAACATGTCCGTCATGGAAATATCACGGCGCAGGCTGCCCTGGCCCTGGCCGCGGACCAGCAGCACCCCCATGGAATCCATCAGGGAACCGGTGATTCCGGGCAGGAGTTCACGCCTGCCCGCGACGGCGCCCAGCAGGTTGGCGTCGGCGCTGGCGGCAGCCATCAAGGCTTCGAGGACGCGCAGCAAACCGGCAGCAGCATCGATGTCGGCCAGGGCGCCGTCCATCACCGGATCCACGCTGACCCGCAGCTGCCGGTTCAGGGCCGCGAGGACCAGCTCCTCCTTGTCGGCGAAGTTCCGGAAGAGGGTGGCCGGGCCCACGCCGGCGGTAACAGCGATGGTCTGCAGCGGGACATCCGGGCCGAATTCGCGGAAGCACTGGCGCGCAGCAGTGATGATCTTGTCCACATTCCGCGCTGCGTCGGCGCGGAGCGGCTTGCGGGCGACTGCGAGGCTCATGCGAAAAGGTTAGCAACGGAGCCTGCGCCGATCACGGTTACTGGAGGGTAGGGGCTTATGTGACGGCGGCAACAGGCTGCAGGCGCCCGTTCAGCGTGTAAGACTGGCTCCATGTTGCTTGCTTTCTCAGTCGCCCCGTCAGGCGCCCCCATCGAAGGTTCCCGCTCCGATGACGCATCGGTCCACGACGCTGTGGCCGCCGCCGTCAGGATTGTGAGGGAGTCCGGCCTGCCCAACCGGACGGACTCGATGTTCACCACCATCGAAGGTGACTGGGACGAGGTTTTCGACGTCGTCAAACGCGCCACCGAGGCCGTGGGCCGCTACGGCAGCCGGGTGTCCCTGGTCATCAAGGCGGACATCAGGCCAGGCTACGAGGGCGAAATGACGGCCAAGCTGGACCGGCTGGAAGGCGCCCTCTCCGAGGGTTCCTGACCTCCACGGAACCCGCTCCAGATCCTATGGACCCGCGCGGCGCCCCGTGCCAGACTGTGCCCATGTTCGAGCACAAGCCCCGGCCCGAGTGGACTGCCGCCGAGGTGTTCCTGACCGATTCCGTGGTGCACCCGGACCCCGCCCTGCATCGCGCCCTCCGGACGGCGGCCGATGCCGGCATGCCGGCCATCGAGGTGGCGCCCAATGCCGGAAAGCTCCTGCAGCTCCTGGTACAGATGGCCGGCGCCCGGAACGTCCTGGAAATCGGCACCTTGGCGGGCTTCAGCACCATTTGGATGGCCCGTGGGCTGCCGGCGGACGGTTCGCTGGTCAGTTGCGAGTTCCTGCCCGCGCATGCGCAGGTCGCGCGGGAAAATGTCGACAGCGCCGGGCTGGGGCCAAAAGTGGAGATCAGGGTTGGCCCGGCCCTGGAGACCCTTGCGGAGCTGGCAGCGGAAGGCCGGGAGCCCTTCGACTTCATCTTTATTGACGCGGACAAGCAGAACAACAGCAACTACCTGGACTGGGCGCTCCGGTTGGGCCGGCCCGGGACCACAGTGGTGCTGGACAATGCGGTCTGGGAGGGTGCCATCACCGACGCCGGAATGGACCCCGTCAACGCCCCCGGGATCATCGACGCCCTCACCATGCTGGGTGGTCATCCCCGGTTTGACGCCACCGTCATCCAGACTGTGGGCTCCAAAGGCTGGGACGGCTTCGCCCTGGCGCGGATCATCTGAAACCCCTTAGTAAGTATGCTTAGATAACTGCGGGAGCCACTCCCGCCGCATACGCATTGGAGGACAAGTTGAAAGCCTCACCGGTACGTGCCAACCATCAGGCTGCCGTCCGCCTGTTCCTCACCCCGCCGGTCACCGAACCGGCACGGAAGTAGCATGGCAGCCCTGCGTCCGGCCGGCGTGGACCGGCCCGCGGCGCGCCCACCTGAAGGCGGAGCTGACGGGAACCTGATCAAGCCCGTCCTCCTCACGTCGTCACCGGGGCAACTGGCCCTCTGGCTCCCGGCTGTGGAATCCATGGCCCGGGCCGCCGGCAACGTCCCTGCCCTCCTTGACCTGGCCAGGAAAAACGGCAGCACCTTGCCCCGCCCCGGCGAAGGGCACACAGCCATCCTCTGGGAACTCCTGGCCACTGTCAGCGCTGCCGACGTAGCGGCCGGCCGGGTCCTGGAACCGCACCTTGATGCCCTGGCCATCCTGTCCCAAGCGGGACATCCGGCGGTCGCTGACGGCGGTGCCTGGGGCGTCTTCGCCGCTGAAGGTCCGGGCCTGCGCCTTGAGGCGCGTGCCGATGGCGACGCCTTCCGCCTTGACGGTGCCAAACCGTGGTGCTCCCTGGCCGGGGTGCTGGACCAGGCAGTCATCACCGCCCACACGGACGACGGCGGCCGGGCAGCATTCGCCGTTGACCTCCGCCACCACGGGGTCACCGCAGAGGAACCGGCCTGGATCGCGCGGGGACTCCGCGAGATTCCCAGCGGCACCGTCCACTTCAGCCAGGTCCCCGCAACCCCGGTGGGGGGCGCCGGCTGGTACCTCAGCAGGCCAGGTTTCGCCTGGGGCGGCATGGGCGTTGCCGCCTGCTGGCTGGGCGGTGCCATCGGGGTGGCCCGCGACTTCCGGCAGGGACTGCAGGCCGCCAGGGACGCCGGAAAGGAACCGGACCAGGTGGCCCTCGCAAACCTCGGCGAGGTGGACCGCACCGTCACCGCCTGCCTCCACAGCCTGGCCCGCGCCGCCGACCGGATCGACCAAAACACGCCATCCGACGGTGACCCCAGTCCCTGGAGCGAAGCGCAACGGTTGCGCGGAACTGTTGCGGCCGCCGTCGAACGCGTCCTCCAGTTGGTGGGATCCGCAAGGGGCCCGGCGCCGCTGGCATTCGACGAACCCTATGCCAAACGGATGGCCGACCTGGCCCTCTACGTCCGCCAGCACCACGGGCAACGGGACGACGCACAGCTCGGTGCGCTGGCACTCAAGGGGGACAGCCAGTGGTGACCTTTTCGCACACGGATACCGGAACTGCCGAATCCACCTGGGCCGATGCGGGCCTGGCTGCGCTCCCCGGGCTGCCCCTCGATCCGGCCAGGCTCGCCGGGACACGGTTTGTGGTCCTCGCAGCCCACCCCGATGACGAAACCTTGGGCGCCGGCGGCCTGATGGCGACCCTGCCCGCCTTGGGCGCGGAAGTGGAGGTCTTGCTCTGCACCGCCGGGGAAGGGTCCCATCCCGGATCGCCCACCCACAGCCCGGAACAGCTTTCGGCCCTGCGCATTGCCGAGTTCGGTGCCGCCCTCACGGAGCTGGGCCTGGCGGGCCGCTGGAGTTTCCTTGGCCTGCCGGACCGGGGGCTGGGCGCGTACAGCGGGACCATCGCCGCTGCCATCCGGGACGCTGCGCACGGCGGCGGCACGCGGCCGGAAGACGTGGTGCTGGTGGCGCCTTTCCGCAGTGACGGCCACGCGGACCACGACGCGCTGGGGGAGGCGGCCGCGGCCGTGGCCGCAGCGGAGGGCTTTGGCCTCCTGGAGTACCCCATCTGGTACTGGCACTGGGCAACGCCGGCCCAACCAACGTGGCGGGCCTGGCACCAGCTTCAGCTGGCTCCGGCGGCGGCGGAAGCCAAGACCAGGGCCATGGCGGCGCATGCCACGCAGGTCCGGCCGCTGTCCCCGGCCGAGGGGGACGAAACACTGCTCGACGCGGATTTCCTGGCGCATTTCGACCGCCCGTTTGAGGTTTTTGCGTGGACGCCGCCCACACCCGTCGGCGGTAGGCCGCACCGGAGTGCCGATGCGGAACAGATTTTCGACGCCGTCCACGCCGGCTCCGCGGACCCCTGGAACTATGCAGGAAGCTGGTATGAGCGGCGCAAGCGGGCCCTGACCCTGGCAGCGCTGCCGCAGGAGCGGTACCGGTCCGCGCTGGAGGTGGGCTGTTCGATCGGTACGCTCACGGCGGACCTTGCCCCGCGGTGCGACAACCTCCTTGCCGTGGACGCCAGCGGCACCGCGGCTGACCGGGCCTCCGAACGGCTGGCGGCTTTTCCCTGGGTCAGCGTCCGGCGGCAGGTGTTGCCGGAGTCCTGGCCGGCGGGCAGCTTCGACCTGGTGGTGGTGTCCGAGGTTGGCTACTACCTGGCGCCGGACGAACTGGCTGCCCTGCTGGACCGCATCAGGGAGTCCATCAGCCCGGGCGGCGCCCTGGTCCTCTGCCACTGGCGGCATCCGATTGACGGCTGGGAGCTCGACGGCGAGACCGTCCACACCCGTGCGAGGGAACGGCTTGGCTGGCAGCAGTCGGGGCTCTACCGCGAGCAGGATTTTGTCCTTGAGGTCCTGACCGCGCCCGGTGCTGTTACTGGCCCGGTTGCAGACGGGGATGCAGACGCAGGATCCGGCGCGGGACAGCGGGGGGCCGGCTGATGCCGGGCATCAGCGGCGGTCCACGACCGGGATCCGTGGCAGAAAGCAGGACAGTCGGCGGCTCCCTGGGTCCGATTCCGGCAGCGGACTTGGTGTCTCATCCGCCGGAGTCTGCCCTGCCAGCGGGCGCATCAAGCATCAGCCATCTGGCGGTGGTCATTCCCGTCCACAACGAGGAACGGCACCTCGCCAGGGCTCTGGAAGGCGTCAGCGCCGCCGTCGACCATCTGGCCGAAAAGCAGCCCGGCGTCCGCACCCGGCTGGTGCTGGTCCTGGACAGTTGCAGTGACGGCTCGGCATCGGTGGCCCGCCGTTACGCAGAACGGTCAGCGGCCGCGGCGGACGTGACAGTCCTGGCTTCGGGCTTCAAAAGCGTGGGCCGCAGCCGCAGGGCCGGGATCCATGCGCTGTGGAACTCCGGCAGCATGGCAGCGCAGGCCGCGACCACCTCCGCGCCTTTCAGGGACGCGCCCGCCGGGCGGACCTGGCTGGCCAATACCGACGCCGATTCACTGGTCCCCCGTAACTGGCTGCTGCGCC
The DNA here is from genome assembly GCF_030208875.1 of Pseudarthrobacter sp. MEB009. NCBI lineage: Bacteria > Bacillati > Actinomycetota > Actinomycetes > Micrococcales > Micrococcaceae > Pseudarthrobacter > Pseudarthrobacter sp. MEB009. Next base: position 2,564 of record NZ_JARVTC010000024.1, on the reverse strand, counting down.
AGGTGGAGCTCGCCGCCGCAGGAGCGGACGCGGTCCTGGGATCCGTGGAGCCGGATCCTGACGGCATGGACCCGGCACTGCTCCAGCGCTGGCGGGCCCGCCACCCGTTCCGCGAAAACCACCCCCACGTCTACGGCGCCAACCTGGGCGTCCGGGCCTCCGCCTATCTGGCCGCGGGTGGTTTCCCGGCCGCTGATTCGGGCGAGGACAGGGCCCTTGCCTCAGGCCTCCGGCGGTCCGGCGCGAACGTTGTGGCTACGGACAGCATCCGGGTGCGGACATCCGGCCGGACAGCTGGCCGGGCGCCCAGGGGCTTCGGGGCGTACCTGCTCGCCCTGGCCCTCGAACCGCCGCCGGGTCGGTGAACACAGGGCCGGCAGGAAACCAGATCCACCAGTGACCAAGTGCAGCACAAGCCGGCCGAAGGCAGAGGGACCCGGGCCTGCCAGGCCCGGGTCCCTCTATGGCAAGGCGGCGCTTAGACGAGGTCCGGCGCGCTTGCCAGAATATAGTCGGCGGCCGACGGGCCGGTCATGGACAGATTGTTGCTGTCCGGGTCGATGTTATGCTCCTGCAGGGCTTGCCACAGGGACTCGGGCGGCTGGAGCTGCTCCTTGTTGATAAGGCACCAGCTGGTGTAGAGGCCGTAAAGCTCATCGCGGCCAAGGCCCAGACCGGGCTCCTTGTCCGGGACAACGGCTTCGGCGAGGAAAGAGTCAAAGTGGGTGGCAGGCATGTCAGCTCATTCGGGAGGCTCGTCAATAGTCCCGCCGGGTCTGCTTCAGCGGCTCCCGCGTACCGTGATGGCGCGAGGAGTAATCACGAAAGTATTGCAGCCGGGCGCGCTTGTCCAGTCGGCTGCGGGCTGCCGTCCTCGGCAGCAGGGGTGGCGGGCAGGAATTGAGGGGGCCGACGGCGACTGGGGGGACTGGCCTCGGTCTCAGAGGAGGCCATCTCACCGCCGGCCCCGCCTGGCCCCGGACTGTTGCCGTCCCGGGAAACCGATAGGACCTGTGACAATTTTCCCCCATCCGGCGGGTCCTGCATAGCCCTGCGCGGCGGTACTGCCCCGTTCTCAGGCGGGCCGCCGCGCCGGGAAGCCGCGGGGGCCCGCCCTCCGGGTGCCGGGCCGGGCTTATCGGCCGGCGTCGGGCCGCTTCCCGTCCGGGTCCTCCTGCCCTGCCGCCCTGCGGACCTTGTCCCGGACGCGCTCGCGGTGCGGCACCCGGGTGCCGTCCGCACCCTGGGTTCCGTCGTCGTCGCCCGAATCTTCCTGCTCAGCATCAGCGTTTTCCGCGCTGAACTTTTCCCGCAGTTCACGGCCGTGCCGGATGTCCTCATCCTCCTGGGCCTGGAGCTTCTCGCTCTTTTTGGTGTCGCGCGGCGGCAACTGGATGGTCTCCTCCGCCTTGATGCCTGCCTGGAGCTGGCGGCCGCGCTCCATTTCAGCGTCGAACTCGGCGCCGAACAGCAGCGACATGTTCAGGATCCAGAGCCACAGCAGCATCACAATCACGCCGCCCAGGGCGCCATAGGTTTTGTTGTAGTTGCCAAAGTTGGCCACATAAAACGCAAAACCCAAGGAGGCGAGGATAAAGATCAGCAGGGCGATGCCGGAACCCAGGCTCATCCATTTGAACTTGGGCTGCTTGACGTTGGGCGTGGCGTAGTAGAGCACGGCGATGATGGCCACCATCAGACCCAGCATCACCGGCCATTTGGCGATGTTCCAGACGGTCAGGAAGACCCCGCTGAGCCCGATCAGGCCACCCACCGACTCTGCCACCGGTCCGCTGAGCACCAGCATTCCGGCCAGCACGGCCACGATCACCACCGCCAGGAGCGTGACGGCCAGCATGGTGCCGCGCAGTTTCACAAACGGGCGGCCTTCATCCACCTCGTACACGCGGTTCATGGCCCGCCCAAAGGCGCCCACGTACCCTGACGCGGACCACAGGGCCGTGGCCAGGCCGATCACCAGGGTGAAGCCGGCTGCCGGGGCACTGGCCAGTTCGGCAACCGGTCCGCTGACCGTCTTGACCGTATCGCCGGGTGCAACTCCCTGCACCACCTGCAGAAGGGCGTCGGTGGTCTTCTGCGGATCGCCGAACAGGCCAATCAGCGAGACGAGCGCAAGCATGGCCGGGAACAGGGACAGCACGGCGTAGTAGGTCAGGGACGCTGCAAGGTCCGGGCACTGGTCCTTGCTGAACTCACGCAGCGTCTTACGGGCGATGTACTTCCACGACGGTTTGTCCACGTCCTTGGGACTGTCCGGCTTCCGGCTGTCATCCGGAGCAGGCGCCTGGGCCGCTTTCGCGGTGCTGGTTTCGGGGGAATCGGAAGTAGCCATGGGGCGTCCTCTTCTTTTGGGGGATAAAGCCGACAGGCCGGCTCCGCGGGGTGGCGGGGCCGGCCTGACATTAGGGCTGGTACCTGTGGTGCCGCTGGTGTGCGTCAGGCGTTCTGGACGTTGTCTTTGGCTTCGGTGCTGCGGTCCTTGACGTCGGCGACGGCGCCTTGGCCTTCGGCTTTGACGTGTTCGGCGGCGTCGGTGGCCGTGG
>NZ_JARVTC010000027.1:0-21547 GCF_030208875.1 Pseudarthrobacter sp. MEB009 | reverse complement strand
GATTTACTACTAACCACCTAACCAACAGGTGTTGCAACGACCCCTAGAAACCGCCACCTTGGAAATCCAAGGTCACCGGCCCGCCGTCGTCCTGCTGCCGTTCAGCCCATTTTGTGGGAAAGCCTCAGCCGTGGTCGGTGCCGTTGGGCTGCCAGGCGCCCGTGACGAGGTAGGTGACCTTCTGCGCCACGGAAACGCCGTGGTCGGCGAAGCGCTCGAAGTAGCGGCTGGCCAGGGCCACATCCACCGTGGTTGCCGGCGATTCGGCCCACTCCGGAGCCGCGATGGCCTTGAACACGCTCAAGTGCAGGTCGTTGATGGCGGAGTTGGCCTTCAGGATGTCCCGGGCCACTTCCAGGTCGCGGGTTTCGAGCAGCTTGGTGAGGCTGTCCGCGATGTTCTGGTCCAGTTCCGCCATCCGGCTGAAGGTTTCCGTCATGGCTGCCGGGATCACCGTGGACGGGAACCGCAGGCGCGCCAGCTGGGCGATGTGCCGGGCCAGGTCACCCATGCGTTCGAGCGAGGCGCTCATCCGCAGGGAACCCACGATCATCCGGAGGTCGCTGGCCACGGGCCCCTGGAGGGCCAGGATGTCGATGGCCCGTTCGTCGAGGCTGTTCTGCAGGAAGTCAATGCGTGCGTCAGCAGCAATAACATCCTGGGCGAGGTCCACGTCGGCCACCTCGAAAGACGTGGTGGCCTTGTCCATCGCCTCGCTGACCAGCCTGGAGATCTCCACAAGCTGGTCCCCTACCTGGGTGAGCTCTTCCTGAAAAACCTTACGCACGGGGCGTCCTTTCCTTGGAACTCCCGCCCGCCCGCGTGCGGGCAGCAGGAATCATGTCGCCGTTCGGCACTCCAACCCGTTACTCTGCCAGTGGCCGGTGAACGGTTGAGCCCCTGCAGGTGAACGTTAGTTGAACCGTCGGCGCAGGCCGCCCGGACGCGCCGTGGGGGTCCCGGCCAGAGCATAAGGTGGAGCTGTGGATCCTATGCTCATCGGTATGCTGGCCGGCCTGATCGGACTGGCGCTTGGCACCTTTGGCGTGCTCGCGTACCGGGTCAGCGAACGGCAGCGCAAAATCCTGGACGTCGACGCCGGCGAAATCGCACTCCCGGCCGGTGCCGCCGAGGTGCTGGCCGTCGTCGGCCGTGCCTTCGTGGTGGTGGACGCCGTGGACGGGGTGGTGCGCGCCAGTCCCGCCGCCTACGCTTACGGGCTGGTCCGCGGCCACACTGTGGTGCACAAGGAACTCCTGGACATGACAGCCGGGGTCCGCCGCGACGGTGTGATCCTGGAAAAGCAGCTGGAGCTGCCCCGCGGCCCGCTGGGCCAGGGCACCATCATCGTCCAGATCCGGGCGGCCATGCTCGGCGAGGAATTCATCCTCCTGCTCGCGGATGACCGGACCGAGATCACCCGCACCGAGGAAATCCGCAACGACTTCGTGGCGAACGTGTCCCACGAACTCAAAACCCCCGTCGGAGCCATCTCGCTGCTGGCCGAGGCCCTGGAATCCTCCGCGGATGACGAGCTGGCCGTCCGCCGGTTCGCCAAGCGCATGCACAAGGAGTCCGGCCGGCTCGCGGCCCTGGTGCAGGACATCATCGAGCTTTCCCGGCTGCAGGGCGCCAGCGTCACCCAGCAGGGCGGACCGGTGGACGTCAACGCCGTCATCACCGAAGCCGTGGACCGCTCGCAGCTTCCTGCCGAAAGCAAAAACATCAGCATCGTGGTGGGCGGCCGGACCGAAGGCAGGGTCTTCGGCGACCAGGACCTCCTGGTGACCGCGCTGCGCAACCTGATCGACAACGCCATCCGCTACTCGCCACCCAACACCCGTGTGGGGATCGGGGTCCGCTCCAAGGAAGGCCTGGTCGCCATCTCAGTGACCGACCAGGGCGAGGGCCTGAGCCCCGAGGACCAGGAGCGCGTGTTTGAGCGTTTCTACCGCGTGGACGCCGCGCGTTCCCGGCACACCGGCGGCACGGGCCTGGGCCTGAGCATCGTCAAGCATGTCGCTGCCAACCACGGCGGGGAAATCACCCTGTGGTCCCAGCCCGGCCAGGGTTCCACCTTTACCCTCCGGCTGCCGGAAATGGAAGGCCAGGACGACGACGCGGCGGAGCCCGCCAGTGCGCCGGCCACCGCCCGCAAACCTACTCTCACCCATGTACCCCGCGCCACCGGCGCGACAGAACGAGGAGCTAGCGCTTGAGCAGGATTTTGATTGTGGAGGACGAGGAATCGTTCAGCGATCCGCTGTCCTATTTGCTGGGCAAGGAAGGATTCGAGGTGGAGGTTGTGGACAACGGCCTGGACGCCATCACCGAGTTCGACCGCAACGGGGCGGACCTGGTGCTCCTGGACCTGCAGCTGCCGGGCCTCTCCGGCACCGAGGTGTGCCGCCAGCTGCGCCAGCGTTCCAGCGTCCCGGTGATCATGCTGACCGCCAAGGACTCCGAAATCGACAAAGTGGTGGGCCTGGAACTCGGTGCTGACGACTACGTCACCAAACCCTACTCGTCCCGCGAACTCGTGGCCAGGGTCCGGGCCGTGCTGCGGCGCCAGGGGGAGCCGGAAGAGCTCATCTCCGCCACGGTCCAGGCCGGTCCCGTGCGAATGGACATCGAACGGCACGTGGTCAGCGTGGACGGCGGCCAGGTCCTGTTGCCGCTCAAGGAATTCGAGCTGCTGGAAATGCTGCTCCGCAACTCGGGCCGGGTACTGACCCGGGGCCAGTTGATCGACCGCGTCTGGGGCTCGGACTATGTGGGCGACACCAAAACCCTCGACGTACACGTCAAGCGGCTCCGCAGCAAAATCGAGCCTGACCCCTCGGCGCCGCGGTACCTGGTGACCGTCCGCGGGCTGGGTTACAAGTTCGAACCGTAAACCGCGCCGCGGCGCGGCAACACAAAAGGGAGGGGCCAGCTGGCCCCTCCCTTTTGTGTTGCGCTGCGGTGGCCGCCTTAGTGGGCAGCTTCTTCGGAGGCGGACGGCGTGGGCGACGCGGTGTCCGTGGGTTCGGCGGTGGTGCCTGCCGGGACGTAGTCCTTGTACTCGGCGATGGAGCTGTCCAGCACCGGAACCTTGACGGTTTCGTTGACGTTGGTGCCGCTCTCACTGATTTTCAGGTCCACCAGTGACCCGGGAATGCCGCCGGTGGTGCTGAGGATGGCCTCGTCGGTGCTGTTGTTCAGCAGCGTGTACGAGTTGGCCTTGACGGGGACCTCGGTCTGCGAGCCTTCGGAGCCGTTGACGGTCAGCGTCACATCCTGCGAGGAGGAGTTGTAGACGGCGCCCAGCACTCGGCCCGGCTGATCCTCGCCAGCGGAAACGACCAGGAAGTTCCGCAGCTGCAGCGGGCCCAGGTCGGCGACGATGCCGTCCGAGGCAGCGTACTGCTCCTTGGTCTGCTGCGGCGTGATGTATCCGCAGCCCGATACCGTCAGCAGGCCCGCGCACAGGGCGGCAGCCGTCAGTGCCATTTTGCCGCGCCCGGCCCGGTTCATCGCAGTGAAACGCACGTCAGTACTCCTCGAGAGTCTTGAAACATTATTCAGCCCTTAGCCTATCCGCAAAGGGGCTCAAACGCGGATTCGAAGACCTGCGCAACACCCTTGGCAGCCCCGGCCAGATGCACTATTATCCGCTTTCGTCAAGGGGTTCCGACGGGCTGATTGGGCCCATTTTCCGCGTATTTCTGCGGTTGCGGGGCCGTTCCGCGGCCGGTCATATGCCTTAATCGTGATAAACTGGGTGCCGGGAAAGGGGAAATGTCCACATGGTATTTGAGGTTGGCGAGACAGTAGTTTACCCTCACCACGGTGCTGCGAAAATTGAAGAAATCAAGATGCGCACCATCAAGGGCGAAGAGAAAATGTATCTCAAGCTCAAGGTGGCCCAGGGTGATCTGACCATTGAAGTTCCAGCAGAAAACGTAGACCTTGTTGGGGTCCGGGACGTGGTGGGCAAGGAAGGCCTGGAGCATGTCTTCGACGTCCTCCGTGCCGAGTTCACCGAGGAACCCACCAACTGGTCGCGCAGGTACAAGGCAAACCTCGAGAAGCTTGCCTCCGGTGACGTCATCAAAGTGGCAGAGGTCGTCCGCGACCTGTGGCGCCGCGATCACGACCGGGGCCTTTCCGCAGGCGAGAAGCGCATGCTGGCCAAAGCCCGGCAGATTCTGATCTCAGAACTGGCGCTGGCAGAAAAGACCGACGAAGAGAAGGCAGCAAGCGTTCTCGACGAGGTCCTGGCTTCCTAAGAATCGAACCCCGGTGGCACCTGGAGTGCCGCCGGGCTTCTTTTTGCCCAAAAACAGGGCCGGCTGGGGGCTTGGCCGGGCAAGGCTTCCTGGACGTAGGCTGGTCCGCATGAGGAATTCATCCACCCGCCCGGTCACCGCGGTGATCCTGGTGGCAGCAGGATCAGGGCAACGGCTCGGCTACGGCATGCCCAAGGCGGCAGTGCCCCTGGGCGGCGACACCATCCTGATCCATGCCTTGCGGGGCATTGTTGCCGCCGGCGTCGGCGTGCAGATCTGCGTGGCCCTGCCGGCCGGCGACGACGGGCTCCGCGCCCAGTGCGATGCGTTCCGGGACGAACTGGCCGACGGCGGACCCCTCCTGACAGTGGTGGACGGCGGCGCTACCCGCGCCGGCTCGGTCCGGGCCGGCCTCGCTGCCCTGATGGAAGGCGTGGAGGCGGTCCTGGTGCACGATGCCGCCCGCGCCCTCACCCCCGAAGCCGTTTTCCACCGCGTGGCCGACGCGCTGGACGCGGGGGCGGAAGCGGTGATTCCCGCCGTCGCCGTGGTGGATACGGTTAAGACCGTGGTGGCCACGGACGGCGGGGACGCCGCCATCGCCCCCGAACTCGTGACCGGGACGGCGCCCCGCGAGGAACTCCGCGCCGTCCAGACCCCGCAGGGCTTCCGGCTGGCAACCCTGTTGGAGGCGCATGCCGCGGCAGCGGCGCTCGACCCGGCATCGGCGGCTGCCGTGACGGACGACGCCATGCTGGTGGAAATGCTGGGGACTCCCGTTTACGCGGTCCGGGGTTCCACCCAGTCCCTGAAGATCACCACACCGCTGGACCTGATCCTCGCCGAAGGCCTCCTGGAAGGCCCGCTCGGCGCCCGTTGGGTGGAGGGATGACCGTGGACCAGCCCGCAATGATCATTCCCCGGACCGGCATCGGCATCGACGTCCACGCTTACGACCCTGGCGAACCTGCCCGTCCCCTCTGGCTCGGCGGACTCCTGTGGCCGGGCGAACGCGGCCTCGCGGGCCATTCGGACGGCGACCCCGTGGCCCACGCCGCGGCGGATGCGCTGTTCTCCGCCGCCGGCATCGGCGACCTGGGCACACACTTCGGGACGGACCGGCCCGAATTCGCCGGCGCCTCCGGTGTGACCCTCCTCGCAGAAGCGGCGCGGATCGTCCGCGCCGCCGGTTTTGAGATCGGTAACGTCGCCGTCCAGTTCGTGGCGAACAGGCCAAAGTTCGGCCCGCGCCGCGAGGAAGCCCAGACCGTCCTCAGCGATGCAGCGGGGGCGCCCGTCAGCGTCACGGCCACCACCAGCGACGGGCTGGGATTCCCCGGCCGCGGCGAAGGCATCTCCGCCATGGCCACCGCCCTGGTCTATCCCCGGGCAACCGGCCCCATCGGCTAATCTGGACCGGTGACCCTGCGCTTCTATGACACTGCCTCCGCCGAAGTCCGCGACTTCGTTCCCCTCGTCGCGGGCACGGCCAGCCTCTACTACTGCGGGGCCACGGTGCAGGGGATGCCGCACGTGGGGCACATCCGCTCCGCCATCGCCTTCGACCAGCTGACACGCTGGCTCACCCATCGCGGACACCGGGTCACGGTGGTCCGTAACGTCACGGACATCGACGACAAGATCCTGGCTAAGTCCGCCCAGTCCTTCAGTCCGGAGTTCAGCGGCGGCCCCGGTGAAATTGTGGCCGAAGAGTGGTGGGCGCTGGCGTACCGCTACGAGCAGGAATTCCTGAAGGCCTACGACGCCCTGGGCGTCGGCCGGCCCACCTATGAACCGCGGGCCACCGGGCACATCCCGGAAATGCACGCCCTGATCCAGGACCTGATCGACCGCGGCCACGCGTACCCTGCTGTGGACGACTCCGGGGACGTGTACTTCGACGTCCGGTCCTGGGCCCGGTACGGGTCCCTGACCCGCCAAAACATCGATGACATGCAGGCCGCGCCGGACGCCGACCCCCGCGGCAAAAAGGACCCCCGCGACTTCGCCCTCTGGAAGGGCGCCAAGGCAGGCGAACCCGCGTCCGCCGGCTGGGCATCCCCCTGGGGGACCGGCCGGCCGGGCTGGCACCTGGAATGCTCCGCCATGGTCACTAAATACCTGGGCACCGAGTTTGACATCCACGGCGGCGGGCTGGACCTCCGCTTCCCGCACCATGAGAACGAAATGGCCCAGTCGCAGGCGGCGGGCCACGGCTTCGCCAACTTCTGGATGCACAACGGCATGGTCACCTACCAGGGCGAAAAAATGTCCAAGTCCATCGGAAACACCGTCAGCCCGGCGGAGATGCTGGAACTGGCCCCCGCCCGCGTGGTCCGCTATTACCTGGGCCAGGCCCATTACCGGTCCATCCTGGACTACCGGCCCACGTCGCTGCAGGAGGCCGCCGCTGCCGTCGAACGCATTGAAGGCTTTATGGGCCGGGCGGTCCAGGCCCTGGCCGACGGCGGGACCTACAGTTTCGCCACCTACGGAACCGTTCCCGAAGCCTTCGGCAACGCCATGGACGATGACCTGAACGTGCCGGCGGCACTGGCGGTGCTCCACGAGACGGTCCGGCTGGGCAACACAGCGCTCACCGAAGGCCGGCTGGAGGAGGCCCGAGGAGCCCTGCACCAGGTCCACGACATGCTCCGGGTCCTGGGCCTGAACGATGTTGCTTCCGGCCCGGCGGGGGATGGGCGCGAAACCGACGCCCTCGCCGTCCTGGTCCAGGCCCAGCTCGCCGCCCGGACCAAAGCACGGGCAGACAAGGACTGGGCAGCCTCGGACGCCATCCGGGACACCCTTGCCGCGGCGGGAGTGGTGGTGGCGGACGGCCCGGACGGCGCCACCTGGAGCCTGAAACGCGGCTGAGCCCTCGGATCCGCCCCGATTGAGCCGATTTTTCTGCTGTCCGTAGACTGGTAGGCAGACTCAGTCAACACAATCAAGGGTGGAACACAATGGCCAACAACGGTCGCCGGTCTATTAAGGCAAAGAAGGGCCCAACCATCGGAACCGGTGGACATGGCCGCAAGGCTCTCGAAGGCAAGGGTCCCACCCCCAAAGCCGAGGACCGCCCGTACCACAAGGCCCACAAGTCCAAGCAGCTGTCCGAGCGTTCCGCCGCCAAGCGCGGCACGGGTGCCCGCAGCGCCGGCGCCAGCAGGACCGGACCCAAGGGCCGCGCCACCGAAGAAGTGGTGACCGGCCGCAACTCCGTGGTGGAGGCATTGCGTGCCGGCATCCCCGCGAAGGCGCTGCACATCGCGATCCGCATCGAAATGGATGACCGGGTCAAGGAATCCCTGAAGCTCGCCGCCGAACGCGGCATCCCGCTGCTGGAAACCGGCAAGCCCGAGCTGGACCGGATGACCGACGACGCCGTGCACCAGGGCCTGGTCCTGCAGATCCCGCCGTACGAGTACCAGGACGCCTACGACCTCGCCGAGGAAACCGTGGACAAGTGGAAGAAGGGGCACGTTGCCAACGCGCCGCTCTTTGTTGCCTTGGACGGCATCACCGATCCCCGCAACCTAGGTGCCATCATCCGCTCTGTTTCCGCCTTCAGCGGTCACGGCGTCATTGTCCCGGAGCGCCGCTCCGTGGGCGTCACTGCCTCGGCCTGGAAGACCAGCGCCGGCGCAGCCGTGCGGGTCCCGGTGGCCCGTGCCGCCAACCTGAACAGCGCGCTCAAGCAGTTCAAAGGCATGGGCATTTTTGTGCTGGGCCTCGACGGCGACGGCGACGTGTCGCTGCCGGACCTCACCCTCGCCACCGAACCCGTGTGCATCGTGGTGGGCTCCGAGGGCAAGGGCCTCAGCCGCCTGGTCCGCGAGAACTGCGACCAGATCGTCTCCATCCCGATCGATTCGGCCATGGAATCCCTGAACGCCTCCATGGCCGTGGGCATTTCCCTGTACGAAGTCTCGCGCCAGCGCGCCACGAAGTAGCGGACGCCCGTTCCGTAGCTGTTACCCGGCCGTCATATCGGCGGCCGGTCAGTCTTATGTGCCGCTGGCGGCTAAAATTTTAGGTGATGGTCATGCCGCTCTTCGACACCGCTTCCACCACGGACACCTCCACGGCGGTGCCGCTGGGTGTCAGCGTGCCGCGTCCGGAAACCAGCGGCGCCGGGCACCACGGGACGGCCCGGGCCAACGTTGCCTGCTACGCTCCGGGCGTCCCCAGCCTGGAAATCGTCTACATCGCCCCGGGCGGGGACTGGCGGGTGCAGGCGCTGCCCAACGTCACCCACGGCGTCCACCACGGCATCGTGGCGGACCTGCCTGTTGGATCCCGGTACGGTTTCCGGCCGGCGTCGCCCGAGCAGTCCCTGCCGCTCGCGGTGCCCACCCGGGATGTGGATGACGCCGGCGGCCAGCCGCTGCTGCTTGATCCCTACGGCCGCGCCATTGACCAGCGCGACGGGTTCCTCACCAGCGTCCGGATGGCATCGGCCTTCGACTGGGGCTCCGACGCCCGCCTGGGCCTGCAGTGGCGCAACACCATCATCTACGAGGCCCACGTCCGCGGGCAGAGCATGCTCCACCCCGACGTGCCGGAGGAACTGCGCGGGACGTACGCCGGCATGGCCCACCCTGCCGTGATAGCGCACCTCCAGGGACTGGGCATCACGTCGGTGCAGCTGCTGCCGGTGCACTTCCATCTGGACGAACCGCACCTGCAGGACCTTGCCTTGACCAATTACTGGGGCTACAACACTGCAGCGTTCTTCGCGCCCCACCCCGGCTACGCCACGCGGGCCGCGCAGGACGCCGGGCCCCAAGCCGTCCAGGACGAGTTCAAGGGCATGGTGAAGCTCCTGCACGCGGCCGGCCTGGAAGTCATCCTGGACGTCGTCTACAACCACACGGCCGAAGGCGGCCCGGACGGGCAGACCCTCAGCTTCCGTGGCCTCGGTGAAGACAGGTATTACCGCACCGACGGGAACGGCCGGTACCTGGACACCACGGGCTGCGGCAACAGCCTGAACTTCGGTGAACCCCGCGTGGTCCAGATGGTCCTGGATTCCCTGCGCTACTGGGTGGACGAGTTCCACATTGACGGGTTCCGGTTCGACCTGGCCGTGACGCTGTGCCGCAATGCCGCCAACGAATTCGACCCGCGGCACCCGTTCCTGGTGGCCATCGCCGCCGATCCTGTCCTGTCGGACGTGAAGCTCATCGCCGAACCCTGGGACGTGGGCTACGGCGGCTGGCAGACCGGCCGGTTCCCTGCCGGCTGGGTGGACTGGAACGACCACTTCCGGGACTCCGTCCGGTCCTTCTGGCTCGCGGACCGCGCCGCCATCGACGCCGGCGGCCAGGGCGGTTCCGTGGCCCGGCTCGCCGATGCCCTCTCCGGCTCGGCAGCACTGTTTGAAGGCTCGGGCAGGTCCCGGCTCGCCTCGGTCAACCTGGTCACCGCCCACGATGGGTTCACCCTCCACGACCTGGTGTCCTTCGACCGGAAACACAACGAAGCCAACGGTGAGCAGAACCGCGACGGCCACGGCGACAACCGCAGCTACAACCACGGTGTGGAGGGCCCCACCGAAAACGGGGCCATCCTGGCCAAACGGGCCCAGTCCCGCCGGAACCTGATGGCCTCGCTGCTGGTCTCCCTCGGCGTGCCCATGATCACCGCCGGCGACGAACTGGCCCGCACCCAGCAGGGCAACAACAACGCCTACTGCCAGGACAATGCCATCGCCTGGCTGGACTGGACCCGCACGCCGGAGTCGGAGGAGATGCTGCGCAGCACCACGCGGTACATCCGGCTGCGCAAGGAATTTTTGGCCGCCCAACGGCACGACTTCCCCGTCCGGGATGAACAGTCCTACCTTTACTGGTTCGACCAGAGCGGCCAGCCCATGAGCATGGACGCCTGGAACAATCCGCAGCACCGCGTGGTCCAGCTCCTGCTGGGCTCCGACGACGGCACCCTGGCCGGGCTGGTGGTGGTCAACGGCAGCACCTCGGACGTCCAGATCACCCTGCCGGCGATCGCCGGCAGCGCTGCTCCCCGAATGTTCGAACTCCGGGTCACCACCTCGCCCCTGCACGAACTGCGCAAGGGCGGCAGGGTGGCGTCCGGCGAAAAGGACCTGGTGGAGGCAAACTCCATCAGCATCTACCGCACCTAGGCTTCGGCCCAACCCTGTCGGAAGGCAGCACAGCACCCCCATGAAGATTTACTCAGGCGACACCTGGACCCTTGCCGAACTGCAGGAGCAGGTGTCCGATCAGGGCCGCCGCAGCCTCCTGGTTCCGGCCGCCGACAGCAAACGGGCGGTCCTGGAGACCTTCGGGGAGGTCCTCAGCTTCCCGGCCGAATCCGACGCGGACCTTGACGCGCTCAACGACTCCCTGCACGACTTCGCGGACAGCATCGCTGACAACGGCAACCCGCCCGTGACGGTCCTGTGGCAGGTGGCGGGACCGTTCCGCAGTGACCGTTCCTTCGGAATTATCTGCGAGGTCCTCCAGGACGCCGAGCGTTACGCGGGAGCTGACCTTTCGGTGACGGCAGTCCTGCTCTGAGCTGAGCGCGCCGATACGCAAAAAGCCGGGTCCGGCAGCCTTTTCATCCCTGCCGGACCCGGCTTTTTGTCCTGTCAGGCGTTGACGATCAGCCCGAGCTCAGCCTTGGATGCCAGCGCGTCGTGGCGGGGGAGGACCCGGACCGTGTAGCCGAAGGAGCCGGACCTGTCGATCACCAGGGAACCGCTGAACAGGTGGCGGCCGCCACCCAGGTCCTCCTGCGCCTTCAGTTCCATCAGCGTGATGTCCGTGAGGCTGTCGCTTTCCTCGGCCCGGCCGTAGGCCACTTCAACGCAGACATCCTCCGGGGTGAGGGCCTGCAGCGCCACGTACGCGTTGACCTGGAGTGTGTCGCCGATCTGCGGATCCTCCGAGACGTTCACGGAGTCCACGTGCTCCACACTCACGTGCGGCCAAGCCGCACGCACCCCCGCGGTCCAGGCTGCCAGGGTGCGGGCCTGGGAGAAGGAATTCGCGACGGCGGTCCGGCCGGCTTCCGCCGCCGGGCGGTACAGGATGTTGACGTAGTCGCGGAGCATCCGCTCGGCGGACACAGCGGGGCCCAGGTGCGACAGGGTGTGCTTGATCATCGACACCCAGTGCGTTGGCACCTTCTCAGCGGCCGACGTCGACGGTCCTGCCGCGCCTGCAGCCTCGGAAACGGTGTTGCCGTAGAACCTCGGCGCCACCTGCGTTTCGAGCAGTTCGTACAGCGCGGCCGCCTCGATATCGTCGCGTTCCTCCGGTGAGGCCCCATTGTTGGCGGTGGGAATCGCCCAGCCGTTTTCGCCGTCGTACATTTCATCCCACCAGCCGTCCAGGACGGACAGGTTCAGCGAACCGTTCAGTGCCGCCTTCATGCCTGACGTGCCGCAGGCCTCCAGCGGGCGGAGCGGGTTGTTGAGCCACACGTCGCAGCCCGGGAACAACGTCCGGGCCATGGCGATGTCGTAGTTGGGCAGGAACGCGATCCGGTGCCGGACCTCGGGATCATCGGTGAACCGGACCAGGTCCTGGATCATCTTTTTGCCGGCGTCGTCCGCCGGGTGCGACTTGCCCGCAATGACCAGCTGGATGGGATGGTCCTTGTGCAGGAGCAGTGCCTTCAGGCGGTCGGGTTCACGGAGCATCAGCGTGAGCCGCTTGTAGGTGGGCACGCGGCGGGCGAACCCGATGGTCAGCACATCCGGGTCGAGGACCTTCTCGGTCCAGCCCAGCTCCGCGTCGGCGGCGCCGCGCTTCTTCCACGCGGCCCGGAGCCGGCGGCGGACATCATCCACCAGCGCCGAGCGCATTTCCCGGCGCAGCGCCCACACATCGGCGTCGCTGACGTTGTAGGCGAGGTCCCAGCGGCCGTTGGCCTCCGCTTCGCTGCCGAACTGGTCGCGGGCCAGCTTGGAGATCCGGCTGTCCACCCACGTGGGCACGTGCACGCCGTTGGTCACGGACGTGATGGGCACCTCGGAGTGGTCAAAGCCCGGCCAGAGGGCCGAGAACATACCGCGGGACACCTCGCCGTGGAGCTTGGCCACGCCGTTGGCCCGCTGCGCCAGCCGCAGGCCCATCACGGCCATGTTGAACACTGACGGGTTCCCATCGGCGTAATTCTCCCGGCCCAGTTCCAGGATCCGGTCAACAGGAACCTCGGGGGCCAGCCCCGCCTGGAAGAAGTGGTTGATCTGGGCGATCTCGAACCGGTCGATGCCGGCGGGAACCGGTGTGTGCGTGGTGAACACCGTGGAGGCCCGGCCAGCGGCGAGTGCCTCGTCGAAGGTCAGCGCCTGCTCACCGGCCATCAGCTCCTGGATGCGTTCGATGCCCAGGAACCCGGCATGGCCTTCGTTGGTGTGGAAGACCTCCGGTGCAGGGGTGCCGGTCAGCTGCTGGAAGGCGCGCAGCGCCTTCACCCCGCCCATGCCCAGCAGCAGTTCCTGCTGCAGCCGGTGGTCCCCGCCGCCGCCGTACAGGCGGTCGGTGATGCCGCGGGCGGCGTCGTCGTTGCCCGGCACGTTGGAGTCCAGGAGCAGCAGGGGAACGCGGCCGACGTCGGCCCGCCAGATGTGTGCCAGCAGCCGGCGGCCGTTGGGCAGGGGCAGCGACACCTGCAGGGGCCGGCCGTTGCCGTCCGCCGAGGGTTCCCGGAGCAGCGTCAGCGGCAGCCCGTCCGGGTCCAGTACGGGGTACGTCTCCTGTTGCCACGCATCACGTGACAGGGACTGCTTGAAATAGCCGGCCTGGTAGAGCAGGCCGACGCCGATCAGCGGTACGCCGAGGTCCGAGGCGGCCTTCAGGTGGTCCCCGGCCAGGATGCCCAGGCCGCCCGAGTACTGCGGCAGGACCTCGGTAATGCCGAACTCCGGCGAGAAGTAGGCGATCGCCGCGGGCGCTTCCGGCCCGAGGCCCTGGTACCAGCGGGGCTCGTCCAGGTACCGGTCAAGATCCGCCGCGGCGGCACTGATCCGGTCCACCACCGACTGGTCGGCTGCGAGTTGTTGGAACTCCTCCCGGCTGACCAGGCCCAGGAAGCTAACAGGGTCCTGCCCGCTTTCCGCCCAGATCCTGGGGTTCAGGGCGGCGAAAAGTTCCCTGGTGGGGCGGTGCCAGGACCAGCGCAGATTGCTGGCCAGCCGCGACAGCGGACGGATGGGCTCGGGGAGGACTGTACGGACCGTAAACCTGCGGATTGCCTTCACCTGCGTCACACTAACGGACAACTTCGGCGGCTGGAACAAGCACAGGGTTTCTTTTGGGTAAATGACAGGAATGACGCGCGCCACGGCGCAAAAGGTGCGCAGGCTTAGCAAATTCCGGCTTTTCTCGCTAACGTCGAGCCTGTGACGACTAACCCAGGAAACACAGCCGCATCCACGACGAAACCAACGGGCAGCATCACTGAGGGCCTGCGCTTCGGACGTTTTCCGATCACCGCCGTACAGCCGGTCATCGAAGACGGGGCGTTCCCGGCCAAGGCCGTGCCGGGAGAAGGAATCGTGGTGGGCGCCACCTCATTCCGCGAAGGCCACGACCAGCTGGGCGTCAGCGCCGTCCTGCACGACGCCGCAGGCGCCGAGCGCCAGCGCGTCCGCCTGGCCCCGCCCCGCGGGGAACGCGGCATGGGTACCGACCGCTGGGAAGGCATCCTCACGCCGTCGGAACCCGGCAACTGGACGTTCAGTATTGAAGCCTGGCATGACCGCTACGGCACGTGGCACCACAACGCGGAGGTGAAGATCGCCGCTGGCGTGGACGTTGAGCTGATGCTTGCCGAAGGTGCGGCGCTGCTGGGCGAAGCCGCGAACGACGAGTCCCGCGACGGAAACGACAGGGACGTCCTGGGCCGGGCCGCGCAGGCCCTGGCCGACACCGGTCGCAGCACCGAGGAACGTTTGGGCGCCGGATTCGCCGCCGACGTCACGGACGTTGTGGCCCGCCAGCCCATCCGCGAACTTGTCACTGTTTCGCGCCGCTACCCGCTGCTCGTGGAGCGCGAACGTGCCGGCCGCGGGGCCTGGTACGAGTTCTTCCCCCGTTCCGAAGGCGCCGTTAAGGACCACACCACCGGCGCCTGGACCTCGGGAAACTTCCGCACGGCCGCGAAGCGCCTCGACGCCGTGGCGGCCATGGGCTTCGACGTCCTGTACATGCCGCCCATCCACCCGATCGGCGTACAGCACCGCAAGGGCCCCAACAACACCCTCATTGCCGGCCCCAACGACCCCGGCTCGCCTTGGGCCATCGGCGCGGCTGAAGGCGGCCACGACGCCATCCACCCCGACCTGGGCACCTTTGAGGACTTTGACGCCTTTGTGGCGCGGGCCACCGAATTGGGCCTGGATGTAGCCCTGGACCTGGCGTTGCAGGCCGCCCCTGACCACCCCTGGGTGGCGTCAAACCCGGAGTGGTTCACCACCCGCGTGGACGGCAGCATTGCCTACGCGGAAAACCCGCCGAAAAAATACCAGGACATTTACCCGCTGAATTTCGATAATGATCCGGAAGGACTTTCCCGCGAAATTCTCCGGATTGTCCTCCTGTGGGTCAGCCATGGCGTAAAGATCTTCCGGGTCGATAATCCGCATACCAAACCCGTGTGGTTCTGGGAATGGCTGATCGCCGAAGTGGACAAGAACGTGGACGGCGTGGTGTTCCTCGCCGAGGCCTTCACCCGCCCCGCCATGATGCACGCGCTGGGCCGGGCCGGGTTCCAGCAGTCCTACACCTACTTCACGTGGCGAAACACCAAGGCGGAGATCGAGAAGTACTTTGCAGAGGTCAGCCACGAATCCGCGGCTTTCTTCCGGCCCAACTTCTTTGTGAACACCCCGGACATCCTCACCGAATACCTGCAGTTCGGCGGCCCGGCAGCGTTCAAGATCCGCGCGGTCCTCGCCGCCACGGCCAGCCCGCTGTGGGGTGTGTACGCCGGCTACGAACTCTACGAGCACGTTGCCCGGCCCGGTGCCGAGGAATACATCGACAACGAAAAGTTTGAGTACAAGGCCCGCGACTGGGAGGGTGCTGCCGCGTCCGGCCGCACCCTGGCGCCGTTCATCACCCGGCTCAACCACCTCCGGCACAACCACCCGGCGCTGCAGGACCTGCAGAACCTGACGGTCCACCACACCACTGACGACGCCACGGTGGCCTACTCCAAGCACAAGACCCTGCCGGACGGAACGAAGGACACCATCATCGTGGTGGCCAACGTGGACCCGCACGGCGCCCGCGAGTGCACGGTGGTGCTGGACCTGGCCGCCCTGGAACTGGACCAGCAGGACCTGACCCCCGGCGGCGGTTTCTACGTCGATGACCTGCTCACCGGTGAAAGCTGGGAATGGGGCGAGTACAACTACGTCCGCCGCGACCCGCACCTTGAACCCGCCCACATCCTGAGCGTGAGGAGAATGCATCAGTGAATTTCAATCCGCAGGGTGCCAGCCAGCATTTCACCCCCAAAAGCAGCTTTGAGCTGAACGCTCCGGGCCTGCAGCACGACCCGCTGTGGTACCGGAAGGCCGTGTTTTACGAAGTGCTCGTCCGGGCCTTCGCGGATGCCAACGGCGATGGGTCCGGTGACTTCTCCGGCCTCATCGACAGGCTCGACTACCTCCAGTGGCTGGGGGTGGACTGCCTCTGGCTGCCGCCGTTCTTCCAGTCGCCGCTGCGTGATGGTGGCTACGACATTTCCGACTACAACTCCGTCCTGGACGAGTTCGGCACCATCAGCGACTTCAAGCGCCTGGTCGCCGAGGCCCATGCCAGGGGCGTGCGGGTCATCATCGACCTGCCCCTGAACCACACCTCGGACCAGCACCCTTGGTTCCAGGAATCCCGCAAGGACCCTGACGGTCCGTTCGGCGACTTCTACGTGTGGAGCGATACGGACGAAAAGTACGAGGACGCCCGCATCATCTTCGTGGACACTGAGGAATCGAACTGGACGTTTGATCCGATCCGCCGGCAGTTCTTCTGGCACCGTTTCTTCGGCCACCAGCCGGACCTGAACTTCGAAAACCCCAAGGTCATCGAAGCCCTGTTCGACGTGGTGCGCTTCTGGCTGGACCAGGGCATCGACGGCTTCCGGGCCGACGCCATTCCGTACCTCTTCGAAGAGGAGGGGACCAACTGCGAAAACCTGCCTGCCACGCACGACTTCCTCCGGAAACTGCGCACCATGGTGGATGAAAGCTACCCGGGCCGGGTGATCATCGCCGAGGCGAACCAGCCGCCCAACGAGGTGGTGGAGTACTTCGGAACCGAGGAGGAACCGGAATGCCACATGGCCTTCCACTTCCCCATCATGCCGCGGCTGTACTACGCGCTGCGCGACCAGAAGGCCGCGCCCATCATCGAAACCATGCAGGACACCCCGGAAATCCCCGAGGGGGCCCAATGGGGTACGTTCCTGCGCAACCACGATGAGCTGACCCTGGAGATGGTGACCCCGGACGAGCGCGCCGCCATGCTGGGCTGGTACGCCCCGGATCCCCGGATGCGGGCCAACATCGGCATCCGCCGCCGGCTGGCCCCGCTGCTGGACAACTCCCGCGCCGAGATTGAACTGATCAACGCGCTGCTGCTGTCCCTGCCGGGCAGCCCGTTCCTGTACTACGGGGACGAGATCGGCATGGGCGACAACATCTGGCTGGACGACCGCGACGCCGTGCGCACGCCCATGCAGTGGAACCCCGACCGCAACGCGGGATTCTCCAGTGCCGACCCCGGCAAGCTGTACCTGCCGCCCATCCAGTCGCTGGTGTACAACTACGCCATGGCCAACGTGGAAGCGGAATCCGCCCACTCGGGTTCGCTGCTGCGCTGGACCCGGCAGATCCTCAGCGTCCGGCGCAACCACCCGGCCTTCGGACTCGGCGGCTTCAAGCACGTCGAGGCCGACCACGACGCCGTCCTGTCGTACCTGCGTGAACTCCCGGAGGGGAATTCGGCGGGGGCCGACAGCGAGACGATCCTGTGTGCCTTCAATCTTTCCCAGCACCCGGTGGCAGCCAAGCTGCGGATTCCGCAGTACGCGGGGCGGGGCCTGCGGGACGTTTTCGGCGGCCAGCCGTTCCCGGGCATCAGCGAGGACGGGACGCTGACGCTCACGCTGGGCAGCCACGATTTCTTCTGGCTGCGGATCCGCTCGGCGTCGTCAAATCCGGCCTCACCGTATACGCAGGCCTTGCCGATCCTCTCGATCGAGAACTGATATGAGCCAGCCCATCCTCACCCCCGCCCTGACTGCCCTGCTTCGGGAATGGCTTCCGAGGCAGCGCTGGTTCCCCGTGAAAACCGACGACTTCGAGATGTCCCAGGCGGGCAGCCTTGGCCTGGCGGACCCCGCCGGGCACGCCGGGCTCGCCGTCTTCATCCTGAACGTCACCACCAGGACGGCCGACGGCGGTCCCCGGACCTCAGTGGTCCAGGTTCCGTTGAGTTTCCGGCCCGCCCCCGCGGCCGGGATGGAGCGGGCCCTCGTGGGTCAGGCTGCCGGGACCGACCCGTCCCGGACCTGGGTCTACGACGCCGTCCATGACCCCGACTTCGTGGCCGCCTGGCTGGAACTCATCCGGCACCAGGGCACCGCGCCCACCGGGACGGCCACCGGCTTCAAGGTGGCCGGCGACTACCGCCTGCCCACCGCCCGGGGCGTGGTCAAGGTCCTCTCCGGTGAGCAGTCCAACAGTTCGGTCATTGTGGACGACGGCGAATCGGCAGCGATCGTCAAATTCTTCCGGGTACTCTCCGACGGCACCAACCCCGAGGTGGAAGTGGGTTCCGCCCTGACGGCCGGCGGCACCACCGAGGTGCCGGCCACGTTGGGCTGGGTCCGCGGGGAGTGGCTCGCCCAGGGCCCGGTCAACGGTGCCGGCGCCGGGCAGTCCGGCAGAAGCACCCGGACAGTGCAGGGCGAACTGGCAGTGGCCCACGAATTCCTGGCAGGCGGCCGCGACGCGTGGCGGCTGGCAGTTGACGCCGCCCGGTCCGGTACCGACTTCACCGCGGAAGCCCACGCGCTTGGCGCGGCCACTGCCACCGTCCACCGCCGGCTCGCGGCAGCGCTGGGTACCTCTGCCGAACCCTCGTCCGGGACCGTGATCGGACCCGCTGTTGCACAGCGCGTCCGCGAGGCCTGGGCGGAAGCCGGTCCCGCCGTCGGGCCCTACAACGACGCCCTCGACGACCTGCTGGCAGGGCTGGACGGCGTCGCCGCGGGTCCGCTGCAGCGGATCCACGGCGACCTCCACCTTGGCCAGATCCTGCAGGTGCCCGGCAGCGCCGGCGCCTCACGGTGGGCCATCCTGGACTTCGAGGGTGAGCCCCTGCGGCCCATCGCCGAACGAAATGTCCCGGACGTTCCGCTGCGGGACGTGGTGGGGATGCTCCGGTCCTTCGACTACGCCGCGGGCGCCGCGCTGCGCGAACAGGACGGGGCGCAGGTTCCCGATTCCTGGGTGGATGACTGCGCGGACGCGTTCCTGGCCGGCTACGCCGGCGTCAGGGCCGGCACCGTGGACCGGGAATCGCCGCTCTTTGTGGCATTGTGGCTGGACAAGGCGCTTTATGAAGTGGTTTACGAAATGCGCAACAGGCCGGACTGGCTGGCGATCCCCGTGAACGCCTCCAGACGGCTCCTGGGCAGTAATGGCGCCGGCATCCTCGCCGGGGCAGCATCGGAAGGCAATGAAATGACAGGCTCAGCACAGACCGACCGCCCCGGGGCGCCGCTGCCGGTGGACGCCGACACGCTGGGCAGGATCGCGAACGGCGAACACCACGCCCCGCACTCCGTCCTCGGCGCGCACCTTGACGACTACGGCCACGTGACAGTCCGTACCGTCAAGCATCTGGCGGAAGCCGTCTCCGTGGTGACGTCCGCCGGGTCAGTACCCATGGAGCACGAGGCGCACGGCGTTTGGGTGGCGGTCCTGGAACCGCTGCAGCAGGGCCATGTGCCCGACTACCGGCTTTCCGTGACCTACCCCGGAGCCGACGCCGTCACGGTCGACGAGCCGTACCGCTACCTTCCCACTGTGGGCGAAGTGGACCTGCACCTGATCGGCGAAGGCCGGCACGAAAAACTCTGGGAGGTGCTCGGGGCACACGTCCAGCACTACAAGTCATCGCTGGGTGACGTGGACGGCGTGTCCTTCGCCGTGTGGGCCCCCAACGCCCAGGCCGTGCGGATCAAGGGTGACTTCAACGGCTGGGACGGGCGCGAGAACTCGCTCCGGTCCCTGGGCTCTTCGGGGGTCTGGGAAATCTTCGTTCCCGGCGTTGTAGCAGGGGCGTGCTATAAATTCGAGATCCGGACCAAAGCCGGCTACTGGGTGGAAAAAGCCGATCCGCTGGCCTTCGGGACCGAGGTACCGCCGCTGACCGCTTCACGTGTCGTGGAGCCGTCCTACGCCTTCAAGGACGCCGAATGGATGGCGGCCCGCGCCGAGCGTGACCCGCACAACTCAGCCATGAGCGTCTACGAGGTCCACCTCGGCTCCTGGCGTCTGGGCCTGGGCTACAAGGAACTGGCCACCGAACTGGTGGACTACGTCAAGTGGCTCGGGTTTACGCACGTCGAGTTCATGCCCGTGGCCGAACACCCGTTCGGTGGCTCCTGGGGCTACCAGGTCACCTCCTACTTCGCGCCGACATCCCGCTTCGGGCACCCCGACGAGTTCCGCTTCCTCGTGGATGCGCTGCACCAGGCGGGAATCGGCGTGCTGCTGGACTGGGTGCCGGCCCACTTCCCCAAGGATGCCTGGGCGCTGGCCAAGTTTGACGGCGAACCGCTCTACGAGCACGCCGACCCGAACCTGGGCGAGCACCCTGACTGGGGCACCCTGATCTTCGACTTCGGCCGCTCCGAGGTCCGGAACTTCCTGGTGGCGAACGCCTTGTACTGGCTGGAGGAGTTCCACATCGATGGGCTGCGGGTGGATGCGGTCGCCTCGATGCTGTACCTGGACTACTCCCGCGAGGAAGGACAGTGGCAGCCCAACCGGTTCGGCGGGCGCGAGAACCTGGAGGCCATGTCCTTCCTGCAGGAAGTGAACGCCACTGTCTACAAAACGCACCCCGGTGCCGTGATGATCGCCGAGGAATCCACGGCGTTCCCCGGCGTCACCGCGCCCACCAGCCACGGCGGGCTGGGCTTCGGCCTGAAATGGAACATGGGCTGGATGCACGATTCCCTGTCCTACGCCGCCGAGGAACCGATCAACCGCAAGTGGCACCACGGGACCGTCACGTTCTCGCTGGTGTACGCGTTCACCGAGAACTTCCTGCTGCCCATCAGCCACGACGAGGTTGTGCATGGCAAGGGTTCGATGCTGCGGAAGATGCCGGGTGACCGTTGGCAGCAGCTGGCCAACCTGCGCGCCTTCTTCGCCTACCAGTGGGCACACCCGGGCAAGCAGCTCATCTTTATGGGCACGGAGTTCGGCCAGGAAGCCGAGTGGTCCGAGCAGCACGGCCTGGACTGGTGGCTTGCCGATATCCCGGCCCACAAGGGACTGCAGCTGCTGACCAAGGACCTCAACGAGCTCTACGCTGCCACCCCGGCACTGTACGAACGGGACAACGAACCCGGCGGGTTCCAGTGGATCAACGGGGGAGACGCGGACCGCAACGTCCTGTCCTTCATCCGGTGGGACACGAACGGCAACGCAGTGGTTTGCGCCATCAACTTCTCCGGGGCTCCCCATGTGGGCTACACCCTGGGGGTTCCCGTTGCCGGGGCGTGGAACGAGGTGCTCAATACCGACCATGCCACCTATGGCGGATCGGGCGTCCTGAACGATGGCCCGCTGGTTGCCACCGATGAAGGCCAGGACGGGCAGCCGGCAACGCTGACCGTCACGTTGCCGCCGCTGGGTGCCGCGTACTTCACCGTGGGTGCTCCGGCCGCAGGCTGACATCTCTGCAACCGGCACCGCTTTTCTGCGGAACACCTCGAAGGCCCGGGATCCCCGTGATTCCGGGCCTTTTGGGTCCAACCGGGGGAGCGTTGGATGACCGTAACCGGGCCGGGTGGTCTTCCCGGCCAAGTGGTGGTACAGTTTATTTCCGCGCTGCTCCACGGAGTCAGACCGAAAACCCCGGCCGTTATGCTTTACAGCTATGATGGCCGCGGATCCCGGTTTGACAGACTGGAATGCAGCCGGTAAGTTTGGAAAGTTGCTCCGGAGCGATCTGCGACCTGTGGTTGTGGTGGTGTCGGGTGTGTCT
>NZ_JARVTC010000023.1:0-35734 GCF_030208875.1 Pseudarthrobacter sp. MEB009 | reverse complement strand
CCGCGGTACCCAGCTTCTCGCTGTCTCCCTCGCGGCGACTTAGAAAACAATACACCCCACCAGCCCCCACAGCAAATCGAGGTTCCAGGGGTGCTGACCCCAGTATTTCCGGGGCGGAACGGCCCATGAGGCATCCCAACCGGGCGCCGCCGCCGTTTCCTGGAGTTGTGGGCTGAAACACAACGGGAAGCGTACCGGGTTAAAGACGGAAGGGCCGGCAACCATATGGTTGCCGGCCCTTCTCAAGCAGCTGGAATCAGCAGTGCTGGATTACCAGGAAGACTTGGTGATGCCCGGAAGCTCACCGCGGTGCGCCATGTCGCGGAAGCGAACACGGGAGATACCGAACTTCTGGAAGGTACCGCGGGGACGGCCGTCGATGATGTCGCGGTTACGCAGACGGATCGGGGACGCGTTGCGGGGCAGCTTCTGCAGGCCCAGGCGGGCTGCTTCGCGTGCTTCGTCGGTTGCGTTTGCATCAACCAGGGTCTTCTTAAGCTCGAGGCGCTTTGCAGCGTAACGCTCTACGATGACCTTGCGCTGCTCGTTGCGAGCAATCTTGGACTTCTTAGCCATGTTTAGCGCTCCTCACGGAATTCGACGTGCTGGCGGATCTTGGGGTCGTACTTCTTCAGGACCATACGGTCCGGATCGTTACGACGGTTCTTGCGGGTTACGTAGGTGTAACCCGTGCCCGCAGTCGACTTGAGCTTGATGATCGGACGTACGTCCTTGTCTTTAGCCACTAGAGCTTCACCCCACGAGCGAGAATGGCGGCGACGACAACGTCGATGCCGCGAACGTCGATGGTCTTGATGCCCTTTGCAGAAACCTGCAGAGTGACATTACGGCGCAGGGACGGAACCCAGTAGCGCTTCTTCTGAATGTTCGGATCGAACCGACGCTTGTTGCGGCGGTGCGAGTGCGAAATGCTGTGCCCAAAGCCCGGCTCGGCTCCGGTCACTTGGCAGTGTGCTGCCATGACTTCTCCTCAAGAATTGAAAGTAATGATCCGCATATCTGCTGCTGGATCATGCTGCTAAGTGCGACCCAAATTGATTGAGGGCGAACGGTCAGTCACGCAACTTGAGCCCCTAACTACCGGCCGCCCTGGAGAAATTACCGGACAACCGGAGCAATTGCGCACGCTCCGCGCACTTAGCGCCTACCAAGTCTACGAGTTCCGCCAATTAAAGACCAATCAGGCCGTCAAGGGTGTATAAGCAGGCAGCTTCCCGCGCAGGATCACAGCAAGGAAGTGCCGGTATTCACAGCAAAATGAAAGCTGTCGGGCTGATTCTGGATCCATGACCATACAACTCCCCCAAGCGCAGGCCGGGCCAGCAACACGCGGTCCCGCAGCCCGTCCCGGCAGGGACGGCAACGGCTTCGCCGTACAGCACCGGCGCCGCCTGCTCCGCGCCGACCTTCTCACAGTGGTGGCATGGGCTTCCGTTGCGGCGGCTGTGGCCCTGTGGCTTTCCGACGGCGGTTTGGCAGCGGCCGCGACACCTGCCGGTGCCGTGACCGCTGCCGGGATCGTGGCCGGCCTGGTGGGCATGGACCTGGTCCTGTTGATGCTCCTGCTGGCAGCCAGGATTCCCCTGGTGGACCGGACCGTTGGCCATGACAGGGCGCTGGGGTTCCACCGGAAGCTGGGCAAACCTTCCCTCTACCTCCTGCTGGCACACGGGCTGCTGATCGCCGTGGGCTATGGGATGGCCGCGGGCCTGGACCCCGTCAGTGAGGCAATCGCCCTGTGGTCGCTGGTCCCGGACATGTGGCTTGCCTACATTTCCATGGTGCTCTTCGTAGCGGTGGTGGTGACGTCCCTGGTGGCGGTCCGTCGCCGGTTCCCCTACGAGTTCTGGTACGCCGTGCATCTGCTGACCTACGCCGCAGTGGGTACGGCCATCCCGCATCAGTTCAGCGTTGGCGGGCTGTTCGCCGAGGGGACGTGGCAGCGCTGGTACTGGGCCGCGCTGTGCCTGGCCACCGGAGCCGCCCTGCTGTACTTCCGGGTTGTCCAGCCCATCGCCGCAACGAACCGGCACCGGCTCAGCGTGGTCCGGGTGGAACAGGCTGCTCCCGGCGTGGTGAACATTGTGATGAAGGGCCGCGCCCTGGACCGGCTGGCCGGCACCGGCGGCCGGTTCCTTATCTGGCGGTTCCTCGCCCAGGGAATGTGGTGGCATCCCCATCCCTTCAGTCTGTCGGCGGAACCGGTGGTCCTGGCAGCGGACGGGACAGGTACCTTGCGGATCACGGTCCGCAACCTCGGCAGCGGCTCGGGCGGGCTTGTCCGCCTGCGCACCGGAACCCGGGTGGCTGTTGCCGGACCCTACGGCCTGTTCGGAACCGCCGCGCGGACCAGGGACAAGGTGGTCTTGATGGGCGCAGGCATCGGCATCACCCCGCTGCGGGCCCTGCTGGAAAGCACCCCGTTCGCACCGGGCCAGGCCACGGTCCTGCTGCGCGGCCACAGCGACCGGGAACTTTACCTCAGCCACGAGATCCTCGAACTTTGCCGGCTCCGCGGCGCCCGCCTGTTCCACCTGACCGGCCCTCGGGACAAGGGGCAATCCGGCTGGCTCCCTGACGACGCAGTCCACAGTGGCTACTCCCTTACTTCCTATGTCCCGGACGCAGCCGACGCGGACATCTACATCTGCGGCCCGTCCGCATGGGCCGGGAACGTCATTGCGGACGCCACGGCAGCCGGTGTACCGGCCACCCAGATCCATCACGAAAGGTTCGACTGGTGAAAACACGGGGAACAGTTGCGGCAGCAGTCGCCTCGGCAGGGATCCTCCTGGCCGGCTGGCAGGCCGGCACCCAGGCCGGCGGCACCAGCATCATCACAGCAACAGGTACGACGGCGGAGGGATCGGGCGGTGCGTCCGGAACCAACGGTTCCGCCCCGCACAGCGCAACAACCAAGGGGACCACCAGCGGAACCACCGCCGCGGGTACTTTCACGGGAGCTGCCGTCCAGACCCGGTTCGGCTCCGTACAGGTGCAGATCACCGTCGCCGGCGGCACCATCACCGACGTCACGGCGCTCCACCTGACCGATGACGACCGGAAGTCGATCCAGATCAGCAACCGGGCAGCACCGGTGCTCCGGAGCGAGGTCCTTGCGGCCCAGTCCGCCGACGTCCAGACGGTCAGCGGTGCCACCGTCACCAGCGGCGCCTACCTCACTTCACTCCAGGCAGCC
Organism: Pseudarthrobacter sp. MEB009; assembly: GCF_030208875.1. NCBI lineage: Bacteria > Bacillati > Actinomycetota > Actinomycetes > Micrococcales > Micrococcaceae > Pseudarthrobacter > Pseudarthrobacter sp. MEB009. The sequence goes on along the minus strand of NZ_JARVTC010000023.1, from coordinate 32,514 downwards.
ATCGATGCAGCAAACCTCTGACCCCACCGAAGCCAGCGGCGCACCCCTGAAGATCCGCACCTTCACCAGCATGGGAACTGTCATCAGCCTCGCGCTGGTTCCCGACGGCCCGGCGGCAGGGCAGGCGGCGGACGACGAGCTTGCTGCCGCACTGGCCGTCGTCGAACGCCTTTTCCGGGACCTGGACGAAACGTTCAGCCTGTACCGGCCGGATTCCGAAGCGAGCCGGCTGGCCCGCGGTGAACTGACGCTGCCGCGTGCGTCGGACATCATGCGGGACCTGTATGCGGAGGCCCACGACTGGCGGCTGCGCACTGAAGGGGCGTTCAGCCCTGAGCGGCCTGACGGTGTGCTTGACCTCTCCGGGCTGGTGAAGGGCCACGCGATCCGTGAAGCCGGCACCTCCCTGCTGGCCCTGGGCCGCAGGAACTGGTGCCTGAATGCCGGCGGTGATGTACTGGCGGGCGGCTCCCCCGTCCCCGGCAGCGGCGAGCCGTGGCGGGCGGGAATTGTTGATCCCGGAAACCGCGGTTCCCTGGTCGCCGCCTATCCGCTGGCAGCAGCCGGCCGGCACCTGGCCCTGGCAACCTCTGGTTCAGCGGAGCGGGGCGACCACATCTGGCGCCAGCACGGCCGGCCGGCGGAGTTCAGCCAGGTGTCGGTTGCGGCGGCGGATATCGTCACGGCCGACATCCTGGCCACAGCAGTGGTGTCAGGCGGGACACCGATGCTGGACCGGGCAGCGGACGGCTGGGATGCCGCCATCCTGGCCGTACGGACTGACGGTTCGCTGGTGGCGACGCCTTCCTTCCGGCGCTAAAGCCGCGTCAGTGCCGGGTACTTGGGAGCCAGGCCATCGCCGGAGGACTTGCCCGTAACCCGGCGGACAACCCAGGGGCCGGCAAACTCGCGGACCCAGCGGGCGTTGGCGCGGAGGGCCTCTGCGCGGCTGAGTTCCGGAACCGGAGTCATGGGCGGAACGTCGATGGAGTGTTCGTGCGCCAGGACGTCCAGCACCCGCTTGGCCATGTTTGCGTGGCCGGCGGCGGACATGTGCATCCGGTCCGTGGCCCACATGCCCCAGTCGTAGTATTCGCTGAAACGCCAGTAGTCCACCAGCAGGGCGCCGTGGTCGCCGGCGATGCCGCGGACCAGCTCGTTGTAGATCGCGGTGCGGCCGCGCATGGTGCTGAACACCTTCGACCCCCGCGCGTCGAAGCCCGTGAAGAGCACCACGGTGGCGCCGGTGGCACGCAACCTGCGGATGCCGTCGTCGTACTCGCCCAGGAGGTCGTCGATGTCGATTTTGGGACGAAGGATGTCGTTCGCGCCTGCGTAGATGCTCACCAGCGTGGGTTGCAGCGCTACGGCGGCATCCACCTGCTCGGCCAGGATCTGCCGGAGTTTCCGCCCGCGGATGGCGAGGTTGGCGTAGCCGAAGCCGGGATCCGCGGCCCCCAACTGCTCGGCCACGCGGTCAGCCCAGCCGCGGACCCCGTTGGGGCGCGTTGGGTCGTCGTCCCCCACTCCTTCAGTGAAGGAATCGCCGAGGGCCACAAACCGGGAAGAGAATTCCATCCGGCCAGTTTGCCATCCGTTGCCGCGAGCAACCAACTGGCGGGGCCGGCATCAGTTTTCGCGCAGGATCCAATGGTTGGCATCCAGCCGGCCAACCACCTTCTCGCCGATCCGGGCCAGGTCCTGGACGTCCTGGTCCGACAACGCATCAAGGAACAGTTCCCGGACCGTTTCAACATGGCCGGGCGCCAGCCCAACGATGGTGGCCATCCCCTCGGCCGTGAGGTGGGCGGTGGTGACCCGGGCGTCGTGGGGATGCGGTCGGCGCTCCACCCAGCCCCGTTTCTGCAGCTTGGTCACCACATGGGACAGCCGGGACAGCGAGGCGCTGCTTCGTGCGGCGAGCTCGCTCATGGGCAGGAACCGCTCTTCCGTTTCGGAGAGCATGGCCAGGACCGTGTAGTCGAAGAGGGACAGCTTCCCGGCCGCGTGCAGCTTGGTGTCCAGGGCCGCCGGAAGCAGCGTGTTGATGCTTACCAGGGCCAGCCAGGCACGGCGTTCGTCGGCGCTCAGCCAGCGCGGTTCGGTCATGCGTCAATACTACGAGAAAGCCGTCGTTGATCCTTCAACCAGGCCCGCTGCCCCCGGTAGGGTGGGCGTATGTATGTTGTTTCCTTGACCTACCGCGTCCCGCAGGACATCGTCGATTTCCACAACGACGGCCACATGGCCTGGCTCCAGGAGGCCTTCGACAACGGCGTCTTCATCGCCGCCGGCCGCAAGGTGCCGCGGACGGGTGGGTTGCTGTTGTCGCAGGTGGACCGCGCCACCCTGGATGCCAGCCTGGCGCAGGACCCGTTCTATGCGAACGGTGTTGCCGAGTTCGACGTCGTCGAATTCCATGCCGGCCGGGTGGCGCCGGGGTTTGAAAACCTGCTGGACAGCTGAGGCGCATCAGGCGGCGGTTTTTTCGGCCAGCTTCCGCAGCCCGCCTTTGCGGGGCACCTTGACCGGTTCCGGCCAGCGCGCCGTGAGCGTGTCCCCCAGCGTGATCCCCCGGATCTTGCGGCCGAACAGCGGCAGGACCCAGTCGTTGATCCACCGCCGCTGATGGCGTTCCCATTCCCGCAGCCCGCGCCGCGCCGGCGCTTCCCAGTCCTTGGGCCGGATCTTGTGCGGCACCCCCAGCTGGTCCAGGACCTGCCCGGCCAGGTACCTGTGCCCGGCCTTTGACATGTGCAGCCGGTCCGCGTCCCACATCCGCCGGTCGTGGAACGCGTCCAGGCACCAGTAGTCCACCAGGACGGCGCCATGCTGCTCCGCAATCGCGCGGACGTGGCGGTTGTAGAGGGTGTTGCGCTTCTTCAGCGGTTCCAGCAGGGCCGAGACCTTGACGTCGAACCCGGTGAACAGCACCAGGACAGCCCCGGTGCCGGCCAGGCGGGCCACAAGCTGTTCGTAGTCGGCCATCAGCGCTGCCATGTCGGTTTTCAGGTCCAGGATGTCATTGCCGCCGGCGTACAGGGTGATCAGTGCCGGTTCCATGGCCAGCGCCGGTTCCAGCTGCTCGGCCACGATGTGCCGCAGCCGCTTGCTGCGGATGGCCAGGTTCGCGTAGCGCCACCCGGGCTGGTCCTTGGCCAGTTTCTCGGCCACCCGGTCCGCCCAGCCGCGGACCCCGTTGGGCAGCCGGCCGTCGCGGTCTCCCACACCCTCGGTGAACGAATCGCCCAGGGCAACAAACACGCGACGGCCACTTTGGGGCAGCAAGGGGGCAACAGGCACCAGCCCACGCTAACCGGCCAAAGCGGCCAGCGGACGACGGCGGCATGAACAGGAAGGTGCTCAGCCCTCCGCTTTGCCCTGCCGCCAGTAGCCCATAAAGGCCACCTGCTTGCGGTCGATGCCCACATCGCGCACCAGGTAGCGGCGCATGTCCTTGATGACGGCCGCCTCACCGGCGATCCAGGCGTAGAACGGCATGGCGCCGGCTGGCATGTCCGGGTTCTTGGTTGCGGCGATCGCCCCGGTTTCCATCCGCGCGGGCGTCTCCCAAAGGATGTCCACGTCCACGTTGACGTCTTCGGGCTCGGGTCCCGCGCCGCCGTCGGCCGCTTTTAGGCCCACCCAGCCGGGCACGGGGACGGCCTTCCGGACGGCGTCCTGCAGGAGTTCGCCGTGCGGACGGGACCGGCCGATTGACGCACCGCGCGCCAGCCAGGTGATCTGGACGTCGGCGGCGGACTCCAGCTCCTGGAAGTCGCCGGCTTCGGGAACCTCCAGGATGGCGTGGCCGCTCATGTAGGCGGGCAGGCTTTCGAGGATGGCGGAGATGGCCGGGAGGGCGGTCTCGTCGCCGGCGAGCAGGACGCGCTGGGCCAGCCCGGGGCGCCATTCGATGCCGCCGTAGTTTTCCGCGGTCCGGCACAGGGCGGCCCGGTTGTTGGGGCCGATGATGGTGATGGCGTCGCCGGGCTTGGCGTTCAGGGCCCAGTTCGCGGCCGGGCCGCCGTGCCCGTGGTCATCAAAATGCATCACGAAGTCCACGTCGATCTCCGGGTACACGGAATCAAGCCGGGACGAGCGGACCGTGTAGGTGCGCATGGAACCGCGGACGGCCGGGTCCATGGCGAGCCATTCGCGGTACCAGCCGGCCTCGGTCATTTCGAAGGCCGGCAGGGGCAGTTCGGTGCCGTCTGCGGCAAGGGACGGGATCATCAGCTTGATGCGCAGGTCCAGGGAGTCGCCGTTGACGCCGAAGTCCCGCAGCGCGTACCCGCCGAAGGTGATCCTGCGGAAGTTGGGGCTCAGTTCCTGGACGGAGGAAACGGTCACCTCGAAGGCGAGGGTCATGGGCTCGGTGGTGGCAACTTCTCGGGTGTTCATGAAACAAGCTCCAGTTCGTTGGCTGGGACGTGGTGGCGCCCGATGGGAATGATCAGGGGGGTACCGGAAACGGGGTCCGGGATGACCCGGGATTCGAGGCCGAAGACGCTGCTGACCAGTGCCTCCGTGACCACCTCCTGCGGGGTGCCCGCGGCCACCACCGCTCCGGCTTTCATGGCGATGACGTGGTCGGCATAGCGGGCGGCCAGGTTGAGGTCGTGCAGGACGATGGCCACGGTGGTGCCGCGGCTGCGGTTCAGGTCGGTGATGAGATCAAGCACCTCCACCTGGTGGGCCAGGTCCAGGTAGGTGGTGGGCTCGTCCAGCAGCAGGACTTCGGTTTCCTGCGCCAGGGCCATGGCGATCCAGACGCGCTGGCGCTGCCCGCCGGAGAGTTCGTCCACGTCCCGTTCGGCAAGGGCCAGGGTTTCGGTGGCCTCCAAGGCCCGGTGCACGGCGGCGTCGTCCTTGTCGCTGCTGCTGCGGAAGAAACCCTGGTGCGGGTACCTGCCACGGCCCACCAGGTCGCGCACGGTGATGCCGTCCGGGGCGGTGGGGTGCTGCGGGAGCAGGCCCAGGGTGCGGGCCAGTTCGCGGGCGGGCCGGGAATGGATGTCCTTGCCGTCCAGGGTGACGGTGCCGGCGGCGGGTTTCAGCAGCCGCGAGAGGCCGCGGAGCAGCGTGGACTTCCCGCAGGCATTGGCGCCCACAATCATGGTCACCCGGCCCTCGGGAATGCCAACGCTCAGGCTGTCCACCACGCAGCGCTGGTCGTACTTCAGCGTCAGGTCCTTGGCATCGAGAACTGCCATGTCAGGCGTCCTTTCGGTTGGCAGTGACCAGGAGCCACAGCAGGAACGGGGCGCCCAGGGCGCCGGTGATAACGCCCACGGGCAGGACCGTGCCGCCCAGGATCAGGGGGGCGAGGTTGGCGGCGAAGTAGTCGGCCGCGAGGACGATCACCGCGCCCACCAGGGCCGACGCCGGGAGGCTGGCTTTTTTGGTGAAGCGGCGCGCGATCGGTCCCGCCAGGAACGCCACAAACGCCACCGGCCCCGCGGCGGCGGTGGCTACGGCGGCGAGGGCCACGGCGACGATCACCAGGGCAAGCCGGGCCACGCCGACCTTGATGCCCAGGCCGGCGGCGGCGTCGTCGCCGAGTTCGAGGATCCGCAACGGGCCGGCGATCAGGGCCACGGCGGGGACCAGGATCGCCAGGGCGATGGCCAGGACACCGGCGCGGTCCCAGTTGGCGGAGTTCAGGGACCCGTTGAGCCAGACCAGGGTGTCGGCCGCGGTGCGGATGTCGGCCCGGGTCATCAGGAAGTTGACCACGGCGTGCAGGGCAGCGGCGATGCCCACGCCGGCCAGGACCAAACGGTTGCCGGCAGCGTTGCCGTTGCTGGTGCCGCGCATGGCCCCGCCGCTGGAGATGCCGTAGATGAGTGCCGCCACGGCGAGGGCGCCGGCCATGGCGGCAACGGAGACCGTGGGCCCGGTGGCGCCGAAGACAACAATGGCCACCACGGCGGCGGCGCTGGCGCCGTAGCTGATCCCGATCACGTCGGGGCTGGCCAGCGGGTTGCGGAGCATGGTCTGGAACAGGGCGCCGGCCAGGCCGAACGCAACGCCGATCATGGTGCCTATCACGGCCCGGGGCAGCTTGTTCTCCATCACGATGAAGCTGGCGCCGGGGATCTTGTCACCGCCGGTAAAGTGCGCCACCAGGATCCTGATGAAGTCCGGGATGGTGACGGTGTAGCTGCCCAGCAGAATGGAGACGGCGAAGAGGACCACCACGGCGGCTGCCAGGATGGGGGTCCGGTTGATCCGGCGCCGGCTCTGCCGTTGCCCTATCACTTCTGGTCCCCCCGGGGTGGTTTTGGCGACCGGAAGTGATAGCGCATCCGGGGCGGCGGGAGTGGTGTCGGTGCGGGTCACAGCCCGGCCCCCTTGCCGCGGCGGACCAGCCAAACGAAGAACGGGGCGCCCACCAGGGCGGTCATAATGCCGGCCGGGACTTCACCGGGCAGCAGGATCACGCGGCCAATGATGTCGGCGCCCAGGAGCAGCACCGGGGCCACCACCAGGGAAAACGGCAGGATCCAGCGGTAGTCCGGTCCGGTCAGGAAGCGGACCGCGTGCGGAACCACCAGGCCAACAAAGCCGATGGGTCCGGCCAGGGCGGTGGCGGTGCCGCACAGCAGCACAATCCCGAGGGCGGCCACGCCGCGGGCCAGGCCCACACGCTGGCCCAGGCCGCGCGCGATGTCGTCGCCGAGGGCCAGGGAGTTGAGGATGCGGCCGGTCAGGAGCACAACCGCGGCGCCGACGGCGAGGAAGGGCAGCCCGGGCAGGACTACGGACCAGTCGCGGCCGGCCACCCCGCCGACCTGCCAGAAGCGGAACCGGTCAAGGGTGTCCTGGCTGGAGACCAGGATGACGTTCATGAGCGAGTACAGGCCGGCACTCAGCGCGGCACCGGCCAGCGCGAGCTTGACCGGGGTGGCGCCGTCCCGGCCCAGGGACGCAATGAGGTACACCAGCACCGCGGCGGCGCCGGCACCGATGAAGGCGAACCAGATGTAGCCGGAGAAGGTGGCCACCCCAAAGACATAGATGCCGGTCACCACGGCAAGCGCCGCCCCGGCGTTGACCCCGATGATGCCCGGATCGGCCAGCGGGTTGCGGGCCACGCCCTGCATGGCGGCGCCCGCAAGGCCAAGCGCCCCGCCCACCAGGAGGCCAAGGGCGGTGCGGGGGATACGGGCGTGGACCACGGCGTGGTCGCCGTTGGCGGCATCGAAGCTGGTCATCGCCTGCCAGACGGTGGCCAGGGGAAGGCCCCTGGCGCCCACGGCCAGGGAGGTCCCGGCAAGGAGCAGCAGTACAACGACGGCGGCCAGCAGCCAGGCGGTCCGTTTCCCTCCGGAAGCGGACCACTTGACGGGACCACGGGAGACCCGCCCCGGCACCGGAGTGCCGGCGCCGGGCGCCCACTGGTCCGCCGTCGTTGTACCCTGCGTCATGGCGAAGTGCCTACTTCACTGCGTCCGCGGCGGTGGCCAGCTGCGGCAGGAACGTATCCAGTGACCACGGCAGGCTCAGCGGTGACGACGCGGAGATGGACAGCGTCAGCGTGTTGTCCGAATCGGCCACGAGGGCGCCGTTTTTGATGGCGGGGATCTGGCCCAGCAGCGGGTCGGCCTTGATGGCGTCCGTGGTGGAGGCATCCGGAACCCAGGTCACGAAGATGTCCGAGTCCAGTTCGTTGGCCTTCTCAGCGGACCAGGCGATAAAGAAATCCTTGGACCCCTTCGAGTTGTCCTCCACCACGGGGGCGAGCTTCATGCCGATCTCCGAAAGGAAACGGGGGCGGTTGTCGTTGGCGGTGTAGACGTTCACGCCATCACCCTTGGCAGGCTCGAGGTTGCCGTAGATGAAGGTCTTCTCTGCCAGCTGGGGGAACTTGGACACCTTGTCCGTGACGGTCTTCTCGGTGTCGGAGACCAGCTTGGTGGCTTCTGCTTCCTTGCCCAGGGCCTTGCCGATGATGGTGGTGGAGTCCTGCCAGGACGTGCCGTACGCCAGCTCAGGGTGCGCCACCACGGGTGCGATCTCGCTGAGCTTCTTGTAGTCCTCTTCGGTCAGGCCGGAGTAGGCGGCCAGGATGACGTCCGGGGTGAGCTTGGCGATCTCGGTGAAGTTGATGCCGTCCGCCTCGGAGTACTGGACGGGGGCCTTGTCCGTGCCAAACCCGGCACCCAGGTCCTCGAGGGCCGCGTCCTTCCAAGGGGTGGAGCCCTTGTCGTTGCCGCCCCATTCGTTGGTGGGGACGCCAACGGGCACCACACCCAGGGCAATGGCAACGTCGTCGTTGACCCAGGAGACGGTGGCGACCCGGGTGGGCTGCTTTTCGATGGTGGTCTCGCCGTAGACATGTTTGATGGTTACGGGGAAAGCTGTGCTGCTGGAACCGGCAGTGCTGGCGTCCGGTGTGGAGGACGCGGGGCCCGTGGAGCAGGCCGAGAGCGTGAGGGCCGCTGCGGCCAGGACCGCCGTCGCCTTGCCGGCTGATTTGAACAGCGTCCGGCGGGTGGCGGTCAGGCCGGTGAAGTGGGGGGAAGTCACGGAACTCCTTAGGTGAATGATGCGAACCTAAGTAAGGCTAGCCTAGCCTCCCCCCTATTACGAAAGGTTTGCGTACCTTAATCCTTTCCCGTGACGAAGGACACACGCCACGCGGGCTAACGCAGGACGATGTCCACCGGGTTCGCCTCGGACCGCCAGGCCCCTTCCGCCCCTGCCGTGGGCCTGATCACCGGGGCCGTGAGGACGCCTGAACGGTTGGTGCGCTTGTCCCGGAGGATCTCGGTGACGGACCCCAGGTGCCGGGACAGGTCGATGACGTTTTCCGGGGCCGCCAGCAGCAGCTGGAACCCGAATTCATGCAGCGCCTTGATGCCGGCGCCGGCGAACTCTTCGGAGGCCAGGACGAAGGCTTCATCCATCATCACCGTGCCGTAGGTGGTGAAGCCCTGCTCCGCGATGCCCAGCTGGTAGCTGAGCGCTGCCGCCATGATGAACGCCGTGAACCGCTGCCGCTCGCCGCCGGACATCGACCCGGTGTCGGCGTGCATAAAGACCTCGGACCGCTTCCCGCCGCGGGGTCCGGTAACGTCGCGGTGTTCCTTGCACTGGATAAAGAGGTGGCCGCGGACATCCAGCACCTCGGCGCGCCAGCGGCGGTCCTCCGGAGCCTGCGAGCCCAGCCGCCGGACCAGGGCCTCCAGCGACTTGTAGCGGGCGGTGAGCTCGGCGTCCTCGTCGCGTTCCTGACCGGCTTCGGGCCGCGCCGGCCGGGTGTGGCGGGCCTTGAGCGCGTTCTGGATGGCGTCCTTGAACGCCTTGGCAGTGGGCGGCAAAGTCTGCTTGATGTCCAGCTCCAGGAAGCTTCCTTCATGGAAGTTCACCTGCGACAGGATGCCGTTCAGCGGCAGGATCCGGCTGGTGATGGACCGCCGCTCTTCATCCAGCAGATGCAGCAGCGTGCTGAACGATTCGTGCGTGCGCTGGTTGAAGAACTGCCGGAATTCGGCTTCCTGTGCCGGCAGCCCGTCGCTGACAATCGCGTGGTACCGGGTTTCGAAGTCGGCTGCGGCGCCGATGCTGGTGCCGTGGTCGGCCGAGATGGCGCTGCCCCATTCGCGGACAAACCCCTCAAAGATCCTGGTGAGCCGCTCAGCGGTGCCCTGGCCGCGGGATTCGGCGGCGTGCAGCTCCCCCAGGAGCGTGGAGCGCACCCGGTTGGCCAGGTTGTCCAGTTCATGCAGCTCCGTGATGTCGCCGAACCCGTCAAAGTAGGGCGCCAAGGCTTCGACGGTGGCGTCCGACGGCGGCGCTTCGGCCAGGCGCCCGCGCGCGGCGTCCAGCAGGGAATCGGCGGTGGTCAGCTGCCGGTCCAGCGCCTTGTACTCGCTTTGCAGGACGGCAGCCGATTCGGTGCTGGACTGGTGTTTCTGCCGGGCCTGCTCGATGTTGGCGCGCAGCGGTTCCAGATCCGCCTGCGCTGCGAGCGCATCCTTGAGCCGCTGCTCGATCCGTGCCAGGTCCTCCGCCGCGACGGCGGCCGACACCTGGTCCCAGGGCCTGTCGTCCGCTGCGACCCGGCGCAGGGCTTCAAGCTGGCGGCCCATGCCCTGGTGTGATTCCTCCCGGCTCTGCGCCAGTTCCGCGGCCTTGGCCACTTCCTGCCGGAGGTCGGCCACCTGACTGGCCACCAGTTCCAGCTTGGCGGCGTTGTCGAAGCCCAGCACGTAGTCCTGGCGGCTGGTGAACCGGTCGTCCTTTTCCACGGTGTGGCGGTTGCGTTTGACCACCCCGCCAAGGCTCAGGCCCTTGTCCAGGGCGGCGAGTTCGTCCGGGTCCTCCACGCAGGGGAAGGCGAAGTCGAGGGCGATCCGCTCGCGGACCCATGCCCCTGCTTCCGCTGCCCCGCCGGCGGTGAGGATATCCAGCTTGCGGAGCAGGTCGCCGTCGTTCACGTCCTCCACCGCCAGCGCACCGCCTGGCAGCGGCTTGGACACGTCCACGGCGCGGAGGGCGCCGCGGATGTTGTTCGCATTCAGGTACCGGGTCACGGCGCCGAAATGCTCGCCTGGCACCAGCAGCGTGGTGGCGAGGCTGCGCAGGGCCCGCTCAGCGGCGGGGCGCCAGCGCTCCTCGCCTTCCAGCAGGTCCATCAGTTCCCCCGCAAAGGGCATCCGGTCCTCGGGCACACCGGTGGCCGCGGCAATCGCGGTCCGGTTTTCAATGCTCGACGGCGGCAGCAGGGATTTGCGTGTCTTCAGGGACACCAGCTCCTGCTCAGCCGCGGCGAGTTCCCGCTTGCGGGTCGCATGGGCGTCAAAGGCCTCAAACCGAAGCTCCTGCAGGGCCTGGGAGTCGTCCTTCAGCTCGGCGGAGCGGGCTGCTGCCTGTTCGTGCGCCTGATCCCAGCCTGCGGCCGTCCAGGCCAGCTGCAGGCCGGCATCGGCGAGCGCGGCGCGGGCGGCCTCCTCCACCTGTTCGCGGAGCTTCAGGCTGACGCGCGCGTTCTCGAGCGACTGTTCGATCGCGGAGATCGCGTTGCCGCCCTGGGTGTTGTAGTCCGTTTCCAGCTGCCGGAGATCCTTGGCCAGCGCATCCCGGACGGTCCGCTCCGCCCCGAGGTCCTGGGCCTTGGCCTGTGCGAGCTCCCGGAACCGGGTCAGCGTCTTTTCGTGGACGGTGACTGCCAGCTGCTGCCGGTACGCCTCGAATTCGCCGCCTGCGAGGTCCCGCAGCCGGTTGGCGTCCAACAGCGCCTGGGCGTACTCGCGGTTCAGCCCAGGGACCGGCGCCAGCTGGTCGCGCTGCTGGCGGACGTCTTCGAGCCGCTGCCGGATGGACATCAGGTTGCTGAACTCCTCCACCACGTCGTCGGCCGCCGCCAGGGTGGCCGGGGCGTCCAGGACCTGGTCCCGGAAGAAGGTGTTGACGCTGCCGCCCAGGCCTTTACCGGCCTGGATGACCCGCAGCAGCGGAAGCGCCTGGTCCGAGTTGATGCCCAGCAGCCGCCGGAAGCGCTCGGCAAACGCCTTATGCACGTCAAAAACCTGGGCGTCCGGGAACACCGTCTCCAGCGCGGCCTTGGTGAAGCGCTTGTCCGCGATGTCCTCCAGGGCCGGCAGGTCCAGCGGTGAGCTGTCGATCAGGTAGAACCGGCCAACACTCGATTCCGTGCCGTTTTTGGGCAGGTCGAAGAGCGCGGACACCGTCACCCTGGTACCGGCTGCGTTGTCGAACGTCAGCGCCACCGCTGACCAGGTGGCGCCGGGGCGCTGGAACGCACTTGCCGAGCCCTCGCCCACGGCTTTGTCGCCCACCTTGCCGCGCATGTACGTAAAGGTGGTGCGTTTGTCCTCCACGGCCCCGCCGGAGCGCTGGGCTGCGGCCTCGTTGGACCGCGGCCGCGCGTCGAACACCCGCAGCATCGCGTCGAAAAGCGTCGACTTGCCGACGCCCGAGTTGCCGGTCAGCAGGGTGCCGTTGCGGTCCACATGCATGGTGTGCGCACCGTGGAAGGTGCCCCAGTTGACCACCTGGACCAGCGCCAGCCGCATCTGCCCCGGGTTCGTTTCTTCCCCGAGGGGAAGCATGCTGGCGATGCTCACTTGGTGCCTTCTTCGGTGGTGGTACCGTCCGCGTCGTCGGCGGCATCCTCGTCGGTCGCTGTTTCGGCGTCGAGGTCAAGGAGCGGTTCGGTGCCCGACGGGTCCGCCGAGGCTGCGACCAGGGCTTCGATCTGGGCCGGGATATCGCCGATGTTTTCGAACGGGAGGGCCAGCGGAAGGGCGTTGGAGATGGTGTACACGTCGTCCAGGCCCGTGGCCAGCAGGAGCTGGCGGGCCAGGAGCTTAGTGATGGCCCGGGTCACCACGTCGGAATCCCGCAGCGCGTCCTGCTGGCCCGAGGGCTGGTAGTGGGCCACAAGGTCGGCGATTTCCTCGCGGGTGATGGTGGGGTCAGTCTGCGCCGTCACGTGCCGGTCCAGCAGCAGGCGGAGCCGGAGCAGCACAATCGTCTCCACCCGGCTCAGCGCTCGCTGCTGCCGGAGGATGCTGGAGCGGGTGCTGCCGCCGATCGCGTCCGGATCCACGGGACGCAGCACAGCAATTTTGCGGTCATGGTCCAGTTCCATGGTGAGGAACAGTTCGGAGAGCCTGCTGCGGATGATGACCCGGTTATCCAGCAGAACCGTCCAGAGTTTCTCGTCGCGGCCGCCGTCTATGTACGGTCCCTTGAGCAGCTTCACCAGCGCCTGCCGCACGCGCATGGGCAGCACCCCGGTGTCGCCCGGAAAGAGGGCAGCGCCGTCAATGAACGTGTCGCGGGGCCCGGCGGCACGGGAGCGCCCGGCTGCGGGTTCGGCGTCCGCCCCTGCCCGGGCTACGGCAGCAGGTCCGGCGGCTGCGGCAACGGATTCGGAAGGTTCTGTTCCGGTTTCAGCGGAGGGTTCAGTCATCGTCAATCCTTTGCGAGGGTGACCACCGGCAGGTATGCCCTGCGCCGGGTGCCGTCTATCTGTTCGAAGTCCAGTCCGGCCCAGGCCCCGCGGTCGAAGTCCGCGCTGTCCTGCAGGGCCTGGGAGAGGAGGCCGCGGATGGTGTTGATGTGCTGCTCCCCGGGCGGCAGCTGTTCCCAGGCGTCCGCCAGGGTGGCTGCCCCGGCCATGGCGGAACGGATCGCAGCCGGGTTGGCCTTGCCGGTCCGCGGCGAGCGCACCCGGTCGGAGTCGCTGAACGCGATGGGGTCGGCAAGTTTGGGCGGGGCCGCAAACCCGTCCGGGTCATAAAGCTTCACCATCGACAGCGATTCGAATCCGGCGTTGAAGAGCACCGGTCCGCGGACCAGGCCGGGGCGTTCGCGCTCATACGGGAGTGACCTGATGGCCTGCTCCGCTTCGCGGAGGACCCTGCGGAGCCGGACGGACTGCCGGAAGTCGTCGCTTTGGACGTAGGTGTTGAGGCTTTCGCTGAGCTTGCCGTAGATCCGCTGGATCTGGCTGTGCTGCTGGCGGAGCTCAGCCACCAGGTTCTTCAGGGTCTCCCTGTCATCCGCGGACAGGTCGTCGGCAAACTGCCTGCTGAGGACTTCACCGATGGCGGACCTGAACCGGACCTGTTGCTGCGGGTCCTCCAGGAACGCCGTGAACGACCGGAACGTGCGGCCCTCGGGGCTTTGCCGGAGCCGTTTGTCAGCGGCCAGCACCTGGGCCATCGTGGCGCCCTTGGTCAGGGATTCCTCGATGATCTGGTTGCGGAGTCCGCCCACCAGCTCCTCGATCCGGTCACGCATCTTTTTGTAGTCGGCGGGCAGGCTGGCCGCGAGGTCCAGGATGTTGCCGGCGGCTTCCACGGCGTCGTCGTCATCCAGCACGCCGTCGAAGTCGCCGCTGCTGATGTCCTGAATCAATTGCCGGCGCTCACCGATTTCCTCTTCCAGGGATTCCAGCCGCGCGCTTTGGTCCGGGTTGGTTTCGTTGGCCAGCTTTTCCACGTCGCCCAGGAGGGTGCCCAGGCGGGAGCCGTTCAGGGTGGACCGCTCACTGGACAGGCTGTCCAGGAACGCCAGCACGCGGGCTGCAGGTTCGGTGACCTCATAAACAATCCGGCCCGACTGGTTCCGGCGGGTCAGGAACTGCCGCCGCGTCCATTCATCGCCGAAGGCCTTCCCGTTGGCGCCGCCACCCAGCCCGGGGTCCTGGCGGCGAAGCTCTTCAAGGAAGGAGTCGACGTCGGCGTGGAACTCTTCGAGCGGAAGCTGCGGGCGGGTACGGGTGAAGGATGCCTGCAGCACGGCGATCACCCAGGGAGCCGATCGCGTCAGCGCCCAGGCGGGGCCTTTTGTCAGGAGTTCGAGGTCCCGAAGCCTGGCGCTGATCGCGTCAGCGGATGACCTGGCGGAGCGGGGCACGCACTCTCCTTGGGCTGTGGGTGGGCGGGGTTGCGGCAGCACGGACGGAAAACTGCCAACTACAAGGTTAACGCAGGCGCCGCGACCGGCCCGTGACCTACCTGGCGGTAGTGTTTCGATCCCGTATCAACAGGCCTTTCCCGCGCCCGGGCTCTGGTCCCGCATGCGGCCGCACCCTACGCTCGGTGCTACCGATCTCATCCGAAGCAGCGCCGCAGCAGGGGGACTTATGAGCTTTGATCTCAGCACCGTGGAAACGGGCACCTTGGTTTTCGCCGGAACACTGGTATTTGCCGTCCTCCTGGCCGGGTTCGTGTTGACGGCCGGCCTGCTCGCCCTGGCGCTGCTGGGGGTGGGAAAGGCCACGTGGTTTGTGTTGTCCACCGCACTGCTGGCAGCGGTGCACGGCATCAACGCGGGCTGGGACCGGTTGGTCCACCGGGCCCGGCAGGGAGCCGCTGCCGGCGATTTCCAGGTCCAGCCTGCCACTGGTACGGGAACCTACCCGCGGGTAATCTTGAGTGACAGCTGAAGGGTTCTCCAACCCGGCGGATCCATGGCTTCACCGGCCACTTCGGGCCTAGGAGAAAACCCATGAGCTCCGCTACGGACAGCACCACCGACTCCCCCATCGAAGACACCCCGGTGCCGGCCAGCGACATCGGCGCCGGCATCACGCCGGAGCAGGCCAGGGCCGTGGCCGAAGCTGCCCGGGAAACCGGCTGGGACCGGCCAAGCTTCGCCAAGGGCCTCTACCTCGGAAGTTTCGACCTGGGCCTGGTGCACCCTTGGCCCACACCGGATCCCGCGTCCGTGGCCCGGGGCGAAGAGTTCATGGAACGGCTCACCGCTTTTGCCCGCACCATGTCAGGGCAGGTCATCGAAAGGGACTCCCGGATCCCGGACGACTACATGCGGGGCCTGGCCGGCCTGGGCGTGTTCGGCATGAAGATTCCCGAGGAATACGGCGGCCTGGGCCTGTCGCTGGTGTATTACGGCCGGGCCCTGGCCCTTCTGGGCAGCGTCCATCCGAGCCTGGGCGCCCTGTTGTCCGCACATCTTTCCATTGGCGTGCCGGAACCGGTCAAGGTTTTTGGCTCCCCGGAGCAGAAGCGGGAGTACCTGCCCCGCTGCGCCGAAGGCGCCATCACCGCATTCCTGCTCACGGAGCCGGATGTGGGCAGCGACCCGGCCCGGATGGGCAGTACGGCAACGCCAACGGACGACGGCGACGCCTACATCCTGGACGGCGTGAAGCTCTGGACCACGAACGGCGTGATCGCCGAGCTGGTGGTGGCGATGGCGGTGGTTCCGGCCCGGACGGACCCGGACGGGACCGTGCACAAGGGGGGCATCAGCGCCTTCATTGTGGAAATGGACTCCCCCGGCATCACCGTGGAGAACCGCAACGCCTTTATGGGCCTGCGCGGCATTGAGAACGGCGTCACCCGCTTCCACCAGGTCCGGGTCCCGGCAGCCAACCGCCTGGGCCGTGAAGGCCAGGGGTTGAAGATTGCCCTGACCACCCTCAACACCGGACGGCTTTCCATCCCGGCCCTGTGCGTGGCGTCAGGACGCTGGAGCCTGAAGATCGCCAGGGAATGGTCCAACGCCCGCACCCAATGGGGCCGGCCCGTGGGCGAACACGAGGCGGTGGGTAAAAAGATCGCCTTCATTGCGGCGTCCGCGTTCGCGCTGGATGCGGTGTTTGAACTGTCCGCGGAGCTGGCGGACGCCGGCCAGAAGGACGTCCGCATCGAAGCCGCGCTGGCCAAGCTGTGGGCCACCGAAACGAGCTGCCGGATCGCCGACGAACTGGTGCAGATCCGGGGTGGGCGCGGATTTGAGACAGCAGAGTCACTGGCCGCCCGCGGGGAACGGGCAGTGCCTGCGGAACAGCAGCTCCGGGACCTCCGCATCAACAGGATCTTTGAGGGCTCCTCCGAGATCATGCGGCTGCTGATCGCCCGCGATGCCGTGGACGCCCACCTGGCTGCCGCCGGCGATCTTGCCTCGCTGGACGCCAGCCTGTCCGACAAGGCCCGGGCCGCCGTCGGCGCCTCCGGCTTCTACGCCCGGTGGCTGCCCAAACTGGTGGCGGGCGCCGGCATGGATCCGCGGTCCTACGCCGGGTTCGGCCGGCTGGCCAAGCAACTGCGGTTTGTGGAACGGTCCTCCCGCCGCCTGGCCCGGCAGACGTTCTACGGGATGGGCCGCTGGCAGGCGAAACTGGAGCGCAAGCAGGCGTTCCTGGGCCGGATGGTGGACATCGGCGCCGAGCTGTTCGCCATGACGGCCTGCTGCTCCAGGGCGGAAATGCTGCTGCGGACACAGCCGGAACATGGTGCCGGCGCCTATGAACTGGCCGAAGCCTACTGCGAACAGGCGCGGGTCCGGGTCGAAGAACTGTTTGACCAGCTCTGGCGGAACACCGACGACTCCGACACCGCGCTGACCCGTAAAGTCCTCGACGGTCATTACACCTGGCTCGAGGCGGGGGTGCTGGACCAGTCCGAAGGTACCGGGCCGTGGATTGCCGACGCTTCGCCCGGCCCCTCGCACAAGGAGAACCTGCACCGGAACTACCGCTGACGCGGCAGGTCACGAAATAATAAGCACCCTTGCTATCACGGCGGGGCGGTGGTTGAGTTGAGCCATGAGCAGCGCACCTGATCCCGAGAACCTTCCGTACCGCGGCGTCCGTGGGGACGCTGCCGCCGGGGACACCTCCCTGACGGACCGGCAGACAGCCGTGGCCCGGGAAAAGGAGCAGTTCGGCGGCACTAAGGTGGGATCGGCTTTTTTCGGCTGGCTGACTGCCACCGGGATGGCGGTGCTTTTGACGGCCCTGGTGGCAGCGGCAGGCACGGCGGTGGGCCTGGCCAGCAACACTGATGTCAACGACGCCGTCAACCAGGCGGCGTCGGACGGAACCGTGGGGCTGGTGGGCATCATCGTCCTGCTGGTCATCCTTTTCCTCTCCTATTACTCCGGCGGTTACGTCGCGGGCCGGATGGCCCGGTTCAACGGTGCCCGGCAGGGCCTGATGGTGTGGATCTGGGCACTTATCGCCGCGATTGTCGTCGCAATCCTGGGGCTGGTGGCAGGCCAGCAGTTCAACGTGCTGGCCAACCTGAACAGCTTTCCCCGGATCCCCGTCAATGAGGGCCAGCTGACCACAACCAGCATCATTGCCGCGGTTGTTGTGGCGCTGATCGCCCTGGTGGGCGCGGTCCTGGGCGGCCTGGCCGGGATGCGGTTCCACCGGAAGGTGGACCGGGCAGGCTTCACGCCTGCCAACGACGCCGACGCATACTGACCGGCCGGAGCCCTTCACCCCGGGCAGGCTTCCCGGCGGCACCGGGTTGCGGCATCAGCCGTGCAGCTGGCCGTCCACGTAAAGCCAGCGGCCATCCTCCCGGACAAACCTGCTGGTTTCATGCAGGATGCCCCGCTCGCCGTCCTGGCGGAAGTAGGCCTTGAACTCCACCGTCCCCTCCGTGTCCAGCGGGCCGCCGCGTGCAGTGGATACGATGTCCAGCCGGCGCCATTGCAGGTCCGGGTCCAGTTCCAGGTCCGCCGGCGCGGTCCGAGGGTGCCACGTCCGCCGCAGATATTCGCTATCCAGCAGGGCAAAGGCCGTGTAGCGCGAACGCATCAACTGCTCCACCGTGGCTGCAACCGATGCCCCCGAGTGGAACCGGCCACAGCAGTGGCCATACTGCTCGCCGGAAAGGCACCTGCAGTTCGCGTTGCCGGAATCCTCCGCCACTCTGTCCTCTTTTCCGCTTCCGGCTGTTCTCAGCGCCAACCCTGGACCTGATGGTGATCTGCTTCCTCCGACTATAAACGCGGCCGTGATGCCACATCCGGTAACAGGTTCGAAACAACCCGAGACGTGCCGCCCGCGGCGGGGGCACGTGGAGCCAAAAATCCGTATGGTGGAGGGGAAGCTGCCGCCCTGGGGGACGGCTGCCGGTGCGCGCCCCGCTGCCGGCCGAAAGGAGAGCTGACGTGGAGAATCCGGACACGCTCATCCTCAACCTGACCTTTTTGGGCACCATGGGCGTTGCCTTCCTGATGTTCGTCGTGTTGTTCCTCCTGGGCGTCACCACCCTGGTCCTCGCGGGCCTGGGCCGGTTGGTCGCCCTGGTGCTGATGCTCGTCTTCGGCCGCCTCCGCCGGGTGGAATCCATCCGTTTCGGCCCGTCGGGACAGCAGGACCCGGCAGGAACGCCCGACGCCGGGGCTCCCGCCGCAGGCACGCCCTGGCGCGCCCGCGCGGGGCTGCTGCAGGCCGGCCGGATCACTGCGCTGCGCACCGCCGTCGTCCGCCATCCGCTCCTTTCCGCCGCGAAAACCGCCGCCAAGCGGGAACCTGCGGTCCTGTCCGAAGGCTGGGCCGCCGCGGTATCCCAGGCGGACGCGCGCGCCATGGCCAAAGCCCGGGCGGCCGCACCCAACATCAAGGTTTCCGTCCGGGATCTGCCGGACCCCGAGCTTCCTGCCGGAAAAGTTGACGAGGTGGCCCCGCTCGTTGAGTCGGCCCTGGCGGCGAAGACTCCAGCAGGCAGCGCGCCGCGCTCCTTCCAGAAACCCCCGGCGGCACCCCTTTCGCCGCTCGACACGGGGTCACTGATGTCGTTGGCGGGCCCGCCGCAGGGCCCCAAGAGGAAGCCGGCCATGCCAAAGCCCGCCACCACCAATGCCTCCCAAGCCAAGGACCGCCAGCACTTACCCTGAGCAACCATCTGGGCTAGCGTGAAAACCATGGAATTCAGATACCTCGGTAACAGCGGCTTCAAAGTTTCGGAAATCACGTTCGGCAACTGGCTGACGCACGGCTCACAGGTGGAGAACGACGTCGCCTCCCAGTGCGTCCGGGCAGCCCTCGATGCAGGGATCAGCACCTTCGACACGGCCGACGTCTACGCCAATACAGCAGCGGAAACAGTGCTCGGTGACGCCCTGAAGGGCGAACGGCGGGAATCCCTGGAGATCTTCACCAAGGTCTACGGACCCACCGGCCCCAAGGGCAAAAACGACCTGGGCCTGTCCCGCAAACACATCATGGAGTCCATCAACGGTTCCCTGGCCCGGCTGCAGACCGACTACGTGGACCTTTACCAGGCCCACCGGTATGACTTCGAAACGCCCCTCGAAGAGACCATGCAGGCGTTCGCGGACGTGGTCCGGCAGGGCAAGGCGCTGTACATCGGGGTCAGCGAATGGACGGCGGAGCAGCTCAGGGACGGTCACGCACTGGCGAAGGACCTGGGCTTCCAGCTGATTTCCAACCAGCCGCAGTACAACATGCTGTGGCGTGTCATCGAGGCCAACGTTGTGCCCGCCTCCGAGGAGCTGGGCGTGTCCCAGATCGTCTGGTCCCCGATGGGGCAGGGTGTGCTGAGCGGCAAGTATCTGCCCGGCCAGCCTGCACCGGAGGGCAGCCGCGCCACCGACGACAAGGGCGGCGCCAAAATGATCCAGCGCTGGATGCGCGACGACGTGCTGGCCGGTGTGCAGGACCTCAAGCCGATCGCCGCGGAAGCCGGGCTGACCATGCCGCAGCTCGCGGTGGCCTGGGTGCTGCAGAACCCCAACGTCGCTTCGGCCATCGTGGGTGCTTCCCGGCCGGAACAGATCGCTGACAGCGTGGCCGCTGCCGGTGTCACCCTCGACCCGGACGTGATGAAGAAAATTGACGACGCCATCGGTTCGCTGGCCGAGCGCGATCCTGCGCTGACCAAGTCGCCCGAGAAGCGCGAAGCGTAGGCCGGCCGTGGCGTCCGAACCCAGCCCGGAAAACCTTCCGCAGCTCGCTGTCACCGGATCCACCGGCGGCCTGGGCGGGATGGTGGCCCGGCAACTGTCCGCGGACGGCACGGCCCAGCGCCTGCTGGCCCGTGACCCGTCCCGGGCGCCGCAGCTGGACAACGCCCCGACCCTTGCCTGCAGCTACGGCGACGCGGCGGCCGCCGAACAGGCACTGGCGGGAGCCAAGCTCCTGTTTATGGTCTCCGCGGCCGAAACCGAGGACCGGGTGCAGCAGCACTACGCCTTCATTGATGCCGCAGTACGTGCCGGCGTGGAGCACGTGGTGTATACGTCCTTCTACGGTGCCGCCCCGGACGCCACCTTCACCCTGGCCCGGGACCATTTCGCCACGGAGCAGCACATCCGCGCTTCCGGGATGGGGTTCACGTTCCTCCGGGACAATTTCTACCTCGACTTCCTGCCGCTGCTGGCGGATGGCGGGGGAGTGATCCGCGGTCCTGCAGGGAATGGCGCCTTCTCCGGGGTCGCTCGCGAGGACGTGGCCCGGAGCGCGGTGGCCGTCCTCCGGGATCCGGCGATCCACCGGGGCATGACGTATAACCTGACGGGCCCCGAGGAGCTCACACTGTCCCAGGCCGCCGCCGTCATGACGGCTGGAACCGGCCGCACCATCAGCTACGAGCCGGAGACACTACAGGAGGCGTACGCGTCCAGGGCCTCCTACGGCGCCCCGGACTGGCAGCTTGATGCCTGGGTCAGCACCTACACGGCGATGGCGGCAGGCCACATGGCCGGCGTTTCGCCCGACGTGCATGGGCTGACCGGGCAGGACCCCATCAGCCTGGCGGAGTTCCTGACCCGGACGCAGCTGTAGTTGTTGACGGCCGGGATAAAGCAGGCGTAAACCAGTCCTGAGGAGCGCAGCGCCATGGCACAGATCCACGACTTCCAGCAATCCACGCAGTACCCGTGGCCAGTCGGGGTTCCCGCGCCGGCCGGGCCGACCGACGGCCCGCTCACGCCGCCCGAGCTGCAGCTGGCGGCCCGGAACCATGCCATGCCGCTGGAGGCGCTCCGCCGGGACTTCACCGCGCCGGGTCTGCACTACGTCCTGACCCACTTCGACATTCCGGACCTTGATGCCGCCACCTGGCACCTGCAGGTTGGCGGAGCCGTGGAACGCTCGCTGGAAATCAGCATGGCCGCGCTGAGGAAAGAACCCGGCATCACGGTGCCGGTGACCCTTGAATGCGCCGGCAACGGCCGGTCGCTGCTGGCGCCTCGGCCGGTCAGCCAGCCGTGGGTTCTTGAGGCCGTGGGGACGGCCAACTGGACCGGTGTTCCGTTGTCCCACCTGCTGGGGAAGGCAGGGGTCCTGCCGCAGGCCGTTGAGGTGGTGTTTACCGGCGTCGACGCCGGAATCCAGGGTGGCGTCCCACAGAAGTTTGCGCGGAGCCTGCCGATCCACGAGGCGATGCGGCCCGACGTCGTCCTCGCCTACGCCATGAACGACGGCGACCTGCCGCCCCAGCACGGCCATCCGCTGCGCCTGGTGGTTCCGGGCTGGTACGGGATGGCGAGCGTGAAATGGCTGGAATCCATCGAGGTGGTCACGGCCCCCTTTGCGGGCTACCAGCAGCAGGACGCGTACCGGTACCAGGATTCCGCTGACGACGCCGGCACCCCGGTTTCGCGGATCAGGGTGCGTTCGCTGATGGTTCCGCCGGGAGTCCCGGACTTTTTCACGCGCCACCGGGTGGTGCCGCGGGGGCAGGTGCTGCTGGAAGGGCGGGCCTGGTCCGGGCAGGGAGCGGTGACCGGCGTCGAAGTTGGCGTGGACGGCCAATGGATGCCCGCGCAGCTGGAAAAATCCCTGGGTGGGTACGCCTGGCGGAAGTGGACGGTGCCGTGGACCGCCGATCCCGGCGAACACGTCCTGTGCTGCCGCGCCACTGACGACACCGGCGCCACCCAGCCCCTGGAGCAGAACTGGAACTACCAGGGGATGGGCAACAACATGGTGCACCGGGTGTCAGTCCGCGTCGACTAGGACCCCCGGCGGGAAAGCCGCCGCCTGAGCCGCAGGCCGCGGCGCTATACTCGGTGCCAGCCATGACCAGCATTCCATCCTCCCCCGCCAGTGTCCGCATCGATGCGTGGCTGTGGGCTGTCCGCGCCTACAAGACCCGCTCCGCGTCCACGGCCGCGTGCCGGGCCGGTCACGTCCGCCTGAACGGCAGCCCGGCCAAGGCATCGGCAACCCTGGTGACCGGCGATACCGTCACCGTCCGCATGTCCGGCTATGAACGCACCCTGGAGGTGCGCCGGCTGCTCGCCAAACGTGTGGGCGCTGAGGTGGCTTCGCACTGCTTCACCGACCACACCCCGCCCCGCCCGGTGGCCCCGGCGCTGGGCCTGCCGCAGCGTGACCGCGGGGCCGGCCGGCCCACCAAGAAGGACCGCCGTGAAATGGAGCGGCTGTCGGGCCGGCATGACTGAGCTGATCCTCACGGCAGTCCGCCTGCCTGCCGGAGACGGGCCGGACGGGCCCCTCAACCTCCACCTTCGTGATGGCATCGTGGCAGGCGTAAGCACCGGGCCGTTGGCAGGTGCCGCCGGCATTGAAGTCCTCGACTGCGACGGCCGGTTTGTCATACCCGGGCTCTGGGACGAGCACGTACACCTGAACCAGTGGGCCATGCACGCCAACCGGATCGACCTGTCAGGTGCGGCCTCGGCACTCGGGGCGGCGGCCGCCGTCGAACGCCACCTGCTGGCCGCACCCGGCAGCGACGTCACTGCCGTGGGGGTGGGGTTCCGCGACGCACTGTGGCCTGATGCGCCGACGCTGGGGCTCCTGGACGGGGCCACGGGAGACCGGCCCACCGCCCTGATCAGCCACGACCTGCACTGCGTGTGGGTCAACAATGCTGCCGCCCGGCGCCATTCCCTGGCCGTGGACGGGTCCGGGTTGCTGCGGGAGGAACCGGCTTTCCTCCTGACCCGCGAGCTGGGCCTGCTGCCGGACACCGTGCTGGATGAGTGGGCGCAACAGGCAGCCCGGGCGGCCGCCGCAAAAGGCATCGTGGGCGTGGTCGACTTCGAAATGACGTGGAACCGTGATCCGTGGCTGCGCAGGTTCGGTGCGGGCTTCGACACCCTCCGGGTCGAGGCCGGAGTGTATCCGCAGGACCTCGAACGCGCGGCGGGGCTGGGCATGCGGACCGGCGTGGAACTTCCCGGCGGCGGCGGGCTGTTGCGGACAGGTCCCTTGAAGGTGCTCATCGACGGGTCGCTCAACACCCGCACCGCTTACTGCGTTGATCCCTACCCCTTTGGTGGGCACGGCCTGCTCACGGTGAATGACGCCGACCTGCTGGCCCTCCTGGTGCGGGCCCGTGAGACAGGCTTTGTGCCCGCTGTGCATGCAATCGGCGACGCCGCCAACCGGGTGGCGCTGGATGCCTTCGAACGGGCAGGCATTGGCGGGCGGATCGAGCATGCGCAGTTTGTCCGCGCCGATGACTTTGCCCGCTTTGGCCGGCTGGGAGTGGTGGCCAGCGTGCAGCCGTGCCACGCCCTCGATGACCGGGATGCGGCCGATTCCAACTGGCCGGGCCGGACGGACCGGGCGTTTCCGTTGCGCCGGCTGCTGGATGCGGGCGCAACACTCGCTTTCGGTTCGGACGCGCCGGTGGCGCGCCTGGATCCGTGGGCGGCCATGTCCGCCGCCACCACCCGTTCGGCTTTTGACGGCCGGGAGCCCTGGCATCCGGCTGAAGCCATCACCCGCCGGCAGGCCCTGGCAGCCTCCACGCGGGGCCGCGGGACGGTCCGGGTGGGCGACCCGGCCGACCTTGTACTCCTGGACGCGGATCCGCTGGCCGTTCCGGACCCGGATTTCGCCGCCATGCCGGTGGCAGGCACGCTGGTGGCCGGGCGTTTCACCTACGACGGCGGGATGCCCGGTTAGCTTTTGGTGTCACCGCTGCGGACCGGAATGGCCTGCCCGGCGACGCGCGCCTGCTCTAGGTTCGCGAACGGCAACCGCCCATAGGACTCGACGAAGGCGGCGTGGTACCCGGCTTCCGCGGCGCTGAGCTGTTCGGCCGGCATCTCCTTCCAGGCGACCACCAACGACTCCGAGTCGAGCAGTTGCCAGACCAGCCGGCCGTCCCAATGGCCCGGCGGGCGGGCCCGGCCGAAGTCCAGGAACTCCTGGATCTGGCGGCGCAGGCCCCGGTTGCCCTTGCTTCCCGGGCCTGCCTTGCCGAGGTACAGGACAGCTGCGCCGTCCACCCACTCAGCGGCGAGCGCATCCTTCGGCAGGGTGGGGCTGCGTTTTTTGAAAGTACCGGCCGTGCTGGTCTTCAGGAACCGGGGTTCGAAATCCGCCGGCGCCATGATGGTGAAGATTCCCGGCCCTTGGGGAACCCTGATGATGGCGAGGTCTTCGATTGCCCTGAAGCCTGCAAAGCCCTCGGCTTTCAGGCCCTTCTTGCTGAACTGCATAACTTCATTGAACAGCATCACCGGGATTCAGCGCGCCGGCCGCCCGGACAGCTGGTGTGCCGGCTCCGGCCGGGCCCTCTTGCGGACTCCCATCAGTACCAGAATGACGGCGGCAACCACAGGTGAAAGGAAGCCGGCCGCGGCAACAAGCATGAGTCCTGGCCAGATCCCTGCCACGGCCATAAAAGCCACGCCAACGATGCGCAGTGACCGGCCGCCGGGCAGGAGCCGTCCCAGTGGGAGCACCAAAGCGCAGCCCATAAGGCTGGCCGCGACCAGCGTCACCGGCCACTGCCGTGGATGGCCCGCACCGAGGAGCTGGGCAACTGCCTCCATGATGAGAGCTGCGCAGCAGAGCAGGACGGACCACCGGATGACCTTGCCCACCACGGGCGCAAGAATTCGTCCGGCCGCGAGGACCACCGATACGGCAGTAACAGCGCCGGCGCCTAAGCCAAGGTTCATGGCCCTGGTGGAGTCCGAGGCGAAGGACGTCCACTCGCTGCCGGCGAGGGCGAATGCGGCACAGGCCAAACCCAGTACCAAGCCAAAAAGGGCCCCGGTTCGTGCCGCCTTGCGGTCCCGGCCGGCAAGCCGGGGTGCGGGCATCCGGTGCCTGTCTGCCGCGGCATGTGCCGTGGGTCCGGACGAGCCAACTGATGCGGTGTTTTGCGTCCAGCCGGAATCAGCCGGGGATCCGGTCCCTCCGCTACCCATCCGCAAGGCCACAATCAGGACCACCACGGCCACAATGGTGTTCAGGAACTGGCCAATCATGATCATGGCGCCTAAGACCACGGCTGACGGGACCGCCACCAGGGCAGACAATGCCATCTGCCGGAACAGCGTGCCGCGGACCCGCAGGACGGCGTTCACCGGTGCCAGGAGGAAGATGGTTCCCGCCGCCCAGCCTGCGGCAACAAACAGCAGGGAAGCGGATCCAAACCAACTGTTCCCCTGTGCCAGGTCTGCTTTCTCGAAGCCCACGGCGATGCTGGACAGTGACAGCCCCGCCAATGCGCACGCCGGAACGGCTATTACTGCGGTAAAGAGCGCCGCCGGAGCCGATAGCCTGCCGGTACGGTGCATCAGCGCTGTCGCTGCGAGGGACAAACCAAGCGGTCCTGCAAAAGACGCCAAAAGCATCCTGAAGGCTTGTGTTTCCGGCGGCAGTGACGTGCTGGTCAGCGGCAGTGCCACGGCTCCGGCGAAAGCCAGGGCCGACACCGCAGCGAAGACCGCGGCCACGCGGGGTGTCGCTCTTTCTCCGAGACCGTGGGAACGCAGGGACCACACGTCCGCCCGGGATGGCCGCGATAGACCCCGCTCCGCGGCGTCTTGTTCAAGGGTGGCCAACATGACGGCCCCATTCCTGACCCGCCACGAGTGCGGATACCAACGCAGCAGCCGGCCGTACCGATTACGCAGGTCCCTGCTCATGTGGCCAGCCCAGGGAGATCTGTCTGCCCCTTGCTCACCCTTGCCGCCGAGGCAGGCTTCACAGACAACGGCCGGCGCCCGCCAAGCCTGCTTTCCGCCGCACGCAACCTTGCAGCAAGGCGTTCTGCTTCAGCGGACAACGACTGGCGTCCTTCATCCGTCAGTTCGTAGTACCGCCTGGCACGACCGTCCACGGTCTCATCGCCCGCATGCCGGACCTTGCCGTCCCGCTCCAGCCGCTCAAGGCTGGCGTACAGGGTTGTAACCCTGATGGTCTGGCTGCCCGCAGCGAGCTGTTCAACGTCCCGCAGGATGGCGTAGCCGTGCTGGCGGCCTCCCGCGAGCGCCGTGAGGATCCAGAAAATTGCCTCGGTCATAGTGGCGAATATATACCCGATTCGGGAATATAACCACAATTGAATCTGAGCTAGTTTACGCTGTTGAAGTTGTCCACATACGGGACTTTCTTTCCAGCTCCACCGCCGGATTCCGGGAAAATTGAGGTATGGACCTACGCGAGCACCCGGCGGTTACAACGGACGTTGCCACCAACGCCGGATCTTCCCTGCCGGCCGCGCTGCAGCTGGTGGCAACCGCGCACATCTGTCCCGATGACGCGGGGATGATCAACCAGCTTCGACTGCTGGAGGACCTGAAGTCGGCAGCCGCGGCCCTGCAGGCACGGATCGCCGTTGCCTTTGACCGCTCGCAGCGCCGGGAACAGGCCGCCTCAGGCATCGCCGCCGCAGACCTTGGAGCCGGGGTTGCTGCGCAGATTGCATTGGCCCGGCGTGAGTCTCCCGCCAGGGGTGGCCGGCTGCTCGGAATGGCCAAAGCGCTGATCGAAATGCCCCATGCCGCCGAGGCCTTGGCCGGCGGCAGCCTCAACGAATGGCGGACCATCCTCGCGGTGCGGGAAACCGCGCACCTATCCGTGGATGACCGCCGGGCGGTGGACGCCGAGTTCGGACCGGATTACGGGTCCTTGGCGGACGCCGGGGACCGGTCACTCGTTGCGGCAATCCGGGCCGCAGCGTACAGGCGCGATCCCCGGTCGGTTGCCCGGCGTGCAAGCCACGCTGCGGCGGAGCGCACCGTAAGCCTCAGGCCTGCACCGGACACCATGGCCTATCTCACCGCCCTGCTGCCGGTTGCAGAAGGGGTAGCGGTTTACGCCGACCTGACACGCCATGCCGATTCAGCGCGTTCAGCCGGCGACGGCCGCACCAAAGGCCAACTGATGGCGGATGAGCTGGTGGAGCGCGTGACAGGTACCCCCGGCGGCATCACCGGCATCGAAATCCAGTTGGTCATGACGGACAGGACACTCTTCCAAGCCGACAGTGAACCAGCCCGGCTCGCAGGCTACGGCGTTGTCCCCGCCGAATGGGCGCGGGCGGCGGTCCTGGATGGTGCGGCAGCCGCCTCTCCAGCTGCCAACCAGCTCCCTCTGGACCGAGAGCCCGCTCCCGGCCAGCCCGCCTTGGCTGCTTGGATTCGCCGGCTGTATGTCGCACCGGAAACCGGCGAGCTGGTGGCAATGGATTCGAAAGCCCGGCTTTTTCCGCCTGGCCTCAAAAGCTTCCTCCAGGTGCGCGACCAGCTATGCCGCACTCCCTGCTGTGACGCGCCCATCCGGCATTACGACCACGTTGTCCCCTGGCGTGAGGACAAAAACACAAGCGGCGCCAATGGGCAGGGGCTTTGCGAGGCCTGCAACCAAGCAAAGGAATCGGCAGGTTGGTCTGCACTGACAGTGCCAGGCACCGGGCACCACATCGACAGCAGAAATACTCAAGCCAGAAAGCAGGCCGCGGAAACCAGGCATGCAGCAGGCAACAACCACGCTGCAGCCAACAGCCACATCGCAGACACCAGCCATGCCGCGGCCAGCAGCCGGCCCGCCGACACCCTTCCCGCTCCAGCTACAAGACACGCGGTGGACACCAGGACACCCACCGGCCACACCTACCGGTCCGTCGCGCCGGCCCTCCCCGGAACCTTCCGCTGGCCTATACCGCTCCCCGAGGAGTCAGGCTGAAGCCGGTGTTTGGAGGCGCTCTGCCACCTGAACCCGGGAAAGCGTAGAGTGGCATAGGACGCCTGATTCTGGACGCCTTGCTGCCGAGGGAGAAATCGTGACGATTGATTGGGACGAAAAAAAGGCCCTGCTACAGGAACCGAACATCGCCAAGGTGACCCAGCTTTGCGATGAACTGATGGAAAAGAAGCCGGGTTCCACCGTCCCGTACATTGACCCGGTGCATGACGAGGACGAATGCCGCATCGTCACCCTGCAGGTCAGCCCCGGCAAGGGCACCGAATCAGGTTTTGTGTCGCACAACAATGACGACGAGGGTGCCCGACGCGCCACCCAGATCTACGAGATCGCCGAACTCGACCCCCGCTACGTCATGCCTTGGAACGCATACCCGTGGGTCAGGGACCCTGGCCTTCCCTCCGCGCTGAGTGTGCAGGAGAAGACAGACGGACTCCGGCCGTTCCGCCAGTTCCTCAAGATCAATTCGCGGGTCTCGGCAATCATCGCCCACGGCACGGATGCCTCCGCATTCCTCACCCTGTTCGAAAAGACGTACCACTCGTCCCTCCGGAACAGCGGCATCAAGGTCTACAAGGCCTCCGCGCTTGGCGGGCGGGCCTTCGCCGTATCCGAAACGAAGCAGGAGGAACTCCTCACCAAGAGCGTGGAGACCTACAAGGACGCCATGCAGCGGGCAGGCATCCAGCACCTCTGACACCCCACCGGGGAATCCCGGCCGGGGCAGCAGCACCGGCCCGGGCGCCATTGGTGCACCCGGAATGTGTGCGGCCCGGACAGCAATTCCCGAAGTACCTGACCAGCATTCCCGGAGATAAACGGAAACCGCATTGACACTCGGTGTGACCGGTGCCATATTTAAGGCGTGAACCTGTCAGACAGCCGGACAGCAGGACATCCTGCCCGTACCCGCCCACCATCCCGGCCCTTGGCCCGCCTCAGCGCCGCGGAAGCTGTCTTTAATGCGATCCGGGACGACATCGAGTCAGGTGTGGTTCCGGTGGGCAGCAAGCTTGATTCCGAGGCCACCCTCTCCCAGCAATACGGTGTCAGCCGTTCGGTCATCCGCGAAGCGTTGCGCTCCTGCACCGCGCTGGGCCTGACGGTCACCAAAACCGGCAAGGGCACCTTTGTGATGGCCAACAAAGTAGCCAACGACCTCACCCTGGGCCAGTATTCAGCCCGGGACCTCACGGAGGCCCGCCCCCACATCGAAATCCCGGCCGCCGGGCTCGCCGCCCACCGGCGCACGGATGAGGAGCTGGAAACCCTCCGCCACATCGTTGCAGCCATGGCTGCGGAGACCGACCTGGAATCCTGGGTTTCGCTGGACTCCAGCTTCCACGCCACGATCGCCCGGGCCAGCGGCAACAAGGTCTTCGCCAGCGTGGTGTCAGACATCCGCGAGGCCCTGGCCCACCAGTCGGAAACCCTGAACATGGTGGCCGACCGCCAGCACGCCTCCGACATCGAGCACCAGCAGATCCTCGCCGCCATCGAAGCGGGCTCCGCCGATGATGCCCGCTCCGCCATGTCACACCACTTGAACGCCGTGGGCCTGGCCCTGGACTCAATCCTCAACAAGTAACCGCGAAGCCCACCAAGCAACCTACCCAAGGACTCCATGCCCTCCCCGATGTTTTCCGCTGCCCACGAGGCCCACCGCGCCCTGCCCGGCCATGTACCCCTGGTCGCCGCAACCCGCGACGGCCTCGTGGAAAGTGTCCACTACGGCTCCGCCATCGCCATCAGCGCCGACGGCGCAACAATGGCATCAGCCGGCGAACCCCTGGCGCCGGTTTACCCGCGCTCCTCGCTGAAGCCCTTGCAGGCAGTGGCCATGCTCCGCGCCGGGCTCGTCCTGCCCATGGACCTGCTGGCCCTGGCAGCGGCCAGCCACTCCGGCGCCGCCCGGCACCGCGACGGCGCCCTGCGCATTCTCGAGATGCACTCCCTCACCCCGGGCTCGTTGGAAAACAGCACCGACCTGCCCTACGGCACCACCGAACGCGAGGATTGGCTCCGTGACGGCGGCGCCGCCAGCCAGCTCACCCAGAACTGCTCCGGCAAGCACGCCGCCATGGCCGCCACGTGCGTCATCAACGGCTGGCCGGTCCAGGGCTACCTGGCACCGGATCACCCGCTTCAGCAGCTGGTGGCCGAAACCATCATCGACCTGACCGGCGAGGAGCCCCTGGCCGTCAGCACCGACGGCTGCGGCACGCCCCTGTTCGCCCTGACCCTGCGCGGGATGGCCCGCGCCTTCGGCCGGATTGCGCGCGCCGCCGCGGTCGACGACGGCACCCCGGAAGCCGCCGTCGGGCTTGCCATGATGCAGCACCCGGACATGGTGGCCGGGGAAGGCAGGGACGTGACCACCCTCATGCGCCTGCTTCCCGGCGCCGTGGCCAAGGACGGCTTTGAAGGCGTCCAGCTGGTTGGGCTGGCGGACGGCAGCGCCGTGGCGGTAAAGATTTCCGACGGCGGCGACCGCGCCAGGATGCCCGCCACCACCACCCTCCTGGGCAGCCTGGGCGTGGACACCGCACCCCTCGCAGCCATCGCCGGCTCCCCCGTGCTGGGCGGCGGCCACCAGGTGGGTGCCCTGCAGGCCACCGATTTCCTGGCCCGGGCAGCGCCTCCCGTCGCCGGCCACCCCAAAACCCCCGAACCTGCCCAGTCCAAGCCCGTCAACGAAGCCCCGTGAGGACCACCATGACCACCCTGAACAACACCGCAACCGCCGCCCCCGGCCTCCGGTCCGAACATGACCTGCTGGGCGACCGCGACGTCCCGGCCGATGCCTACTGGGGTGTCCACACCCTCCGCGCCGTTGAAAACTTCCCCATCACCGGCCAGAAGCTCTCCTCCAACATGCACCTGGTCCGTGGCCTGGCGGCCGTGAAACTGGCCGCAGCCCGCACCAACCGGGAGCTCGGGCTGCTGGACGCGGAGCGCTCGGACGCCATCGAACAGGCCTGCCAGGACATCATGGCCGGCCAGCTGAGCGAACAGTTTGTGGTGGACGTCATCCAGGGCGGCGCGGGGACGTCGTCGAACATGAACGCCAACGAGGTCATCGCCAACCGTGCCCTGGAAATCCTGGGCCACCCCAAAGGCGACTACGCCAGGCTGCACCCCAACGACCATGTGAACCTCAGCCAGTCCACCAACGACGTCTACCCCACGGCCGTCAAACTGGGCACCATCTTCGCCGCCCGGGAACTCCTCGACGCACTTGCCGAACTCGAGGAGGCCTGCGCGTCGAAGGCGCTGGAATTCCGGACCGTGGTGAAGATGGGCCGGACCCAGCTCCAGGACGCCGTGCCCATGACCCTGGGCCAGGAGTTCGGCACCTACGCCGTCACCATCGGCGAGGACCGGCTCCGGCTGGCCGAGGCCGAACTGCTCATCCACGAAATCAACCTGGGTGCCACGGCCATCGGAACGGGCCTGAACGCCCCCGCCGGCTACGCCGGGGCAGCCTGCCGGCACCTGGCCGCCATCACCGGCCTGCCGCTGGTGACCGCCGTCGACCTCATCGAAGCCACCCAGGACGTCGGCGCATTTGTGCACCTGTCCGGTGTGCTGAAGCGTGTGGCCGTGAAACTCTCCAAGATCTGCAACGACCTCCGCCTGCTCTCCTCCGGCCCCCGCGCGGGATTCGGCGAGATCAACCTTCCGGCCGTGCAGTCCGGATCCTCGATCATGCCCGGCAAGATCAACCCGGTCATCCCGGAAGTTGTCTCCCAGGTGGCCTACGAGGTCATCGGCAACGACGTGACCATCACCATGGCCGCCGAAGCCGGACAACTTCAGCTCAACGCCTTCGAACCCATCATTGTCCACAGCCTCCACAAGAGCATTTCACACCTGGAAGCAGCCTGCCGCACCCTCACGGCCCGCTGCATCCGGGGCATCACCGCCAACACCGAACGGCTCCGCCTCACCGTGGAGCAGTCCATCGGACTGGTCACCGCCCTGAACCCCCAACTGGGCTACGCCACTGCCACCGCCATTGCGCAGGAAGCCCTCGCCACCGGCAAGGGTGTGGCCGAACTGGTCCTTGAACACGGACTCCTTACCTCTGAACAGCTTCAGGAACTCCTCAGCCCCGAACGCCTTGCCAACCTCAGCAACCAGGCTCCGGCCTGACCCTGAACCCGGCACATCAAAGGACACCCCCCATGACAAACTCCCCCATTCCCGACCACCTGATTGATGGTGGCCACGCCCATGCGACCGAGTCGTCCCTGCACGCTGAGGACACGGGTTACCACAAGAACCTGAAGCCGCGGCAGATCCAGATGATCGCCATTGGCGGT
>NZ_JARVTC010000022.1:0-43311 GCF_030208875.1 Pseudarthrobacter sp. MEB009 | reverse complement strand
GCCTTGGTTTCCCGCGTCGGGGCTGCCGGCGCCTTGGTTTCCCGCGTCGGGGCTGTCTGCGGTCCGGTCAGCCGGCAACATCGAACCCCTCCCCGGTAAGCGCCACAAAGCGGTCTTCCAGGCTTTCGCGTTCCACGCCGAACCCCCGGACCCTGACGCCCGCCGCAACCAGGTGCGCCACGATGTCTTCCGGCAGCAGGGCGGGGACTGCGGGGCCAGCTGACGCCGGCAATGCGGCCAGCACCTGAACGCCATCGCCGCCCGGTTCAAGGGTGTCCGCCGCGGGGACCAGCCCCAGGCGGACCAGCTCCTGCCGGCCCAGCGCGGCGTCAGGAGTCTCCAGCCGGATCCGGACAGTGCCTTCACGGCGCAGGTCGGCGAGTGGCCCCTGGGCCACCAGCCTGCCACTGCTCATCACCGCCGCGTGGGTGCACATTTGCTCCACCTCGGCCAGGAGGTGGCTGGAGACGAAAACGGTGGTGCCGTCGTGGGACAGGGCCCGGATCAGGTTCCGCACCTCACGGGTACCTTGCGGGTCCAGCCCATTGGTGGGCTCGTCCAGGACCAGCAGCTCTCGGGCGGACAGCAACGCGCCGGCGATACCCAGCCGCTGTTTCATCCCCAGGGAATAAGCGTGGACCTTTTTCCCGGCGGCGTGGGCCAGCCCCACCCGTTCCAGGGCCTGGCCCACCCTCAGCTTCCGGGTGGCCGGGACGGTGTGGGGCCCGGCCGCGTCCATCCGGTGCAGGTTGGCGGCGCCGGACAGGAACGGGTAGAACCCCGGGCCTTCCACCAGCGCTCCCACCCGCGGCAACACTTTGTGCAGCTCCCCGGGCATGCTGGCGCCCAACAGCTTCACGGTCCCCGCTGATGCGGCGGCCAGGCCCAGGAGCATGCGGATGGTGGAGGTTTTACCGGAGCCGTTGGGCCCCAGGAACCCGAAGACGGTCCCGGCGGGAACGGCAAGGTCCACGCCGTCCACGGCCGCCTGCCGGCCGAAGTGCTTGGTCAGGCCGGAAGTCTCGATGGCCAGGCCGGAAGCGCCGGCCCGGGATCCCCCAACGCCCGCGCTCACTGCGCGGCGGCCGCTGCAGCCTGGAGCCGCTCCCCCGGGACCAGGCCGGCCAGGAGCCGGCCGTCGGCCATGACCAGGACAGTGAAGAGGGGGGTGGACAGCAGCTTTCCGCCGGGCACGTCCACGGCGGCCTGGGACAGCAACGGGTCCGCCAGCAGCGCGTTGGCGCCGGCACCGGTACCGCCGGCTGCGGGCGCCGGCACGGCCAGCACGCTGGTCCACCCGCTGCCTGTCACAGCCGGCCGCGGACCGGAAGGCGGCGTCTCCGAATCACCGACGTCGTGGGACAAACCGGGGGCAGGCGGCACAATTTCGCGGACGCTGCTGCCGGCCGGCGGCACAAACGTGAACAGCGAATCGTCCGGCGCGCCCAAGGCCAGGGCGGTGAACCCGGACCGGAAGGCCGGTGTTGCGGCTCCGCGGGCCGTGACCTGCACGGACAGGGGCAACCCTGTTTCGCCGTCCACGGCAATGGCGATCCTGCCCACCAGGGTGTCGGCGGTCCTGGGTTCGAGGAGGAGGTTGTAGGCCGCCCTGCCGGCCACCTCAACCTCGGCCCCGACAGAAATTTCGGTGTCCGGATCCGCTGCGGCCAGGAACCGGCCGGCGATGTCCGCCGGGGTGGCGGTTGACGGGTCGCCGGAGCCGCGGTCCGGAGCCTGCAGAACCAGGTGGGCGGCGGAATTGTCCTTGGAGGCGTAGAACCAGACATCCGTTCCGCGGCGCACCATATTGCGTTCGGCGAAGCTGCCGTCCGCCACCTGGACCCGGAGCTTGGCCGGGCCGTCGGCATAGACCCGGGCTGTGTGGTCCGCGGCGAGCAGCCCGGCAATGGACGCCACACTTCCGGCGGGACCGTCCCCGGCCGCCGCAGGACCCGACGAAGGCCCTGCCGCGGGGAGGTCCGGCAGGCCAAAATCCGTCGCCTGTTCCAGGGTGCCGGTGAATGACACGGCCGTGCGGGTGCCCATCAGTTCGATGACCTGCGCGGGTGTCCTGGCCGGCAACGGGTCGGCGGCACCGGCGGGCAGCGTCCCCACCAGCACTCCGGCGGCAATCACGGCCGGAACCGCCACCGAGGGCAGCCATCGGGTCCACACGCGGGAAACTCCCGGCGGTTTCCGCCGCGGGTGCAACTGACCGGATCCCGGAAGGGGGCTCATAACTTCAAGGGTACGCCTGTCCCCGACGGCGCGCAGGAGTCCGCGCACCTGGGGACGGGAGCTCCGGGCGCACAGGCGCGGTGGGTGCCGCCCTGGTCAGGCGGCGCCGAGGATCGGCCCGAAGCGGGCGCGGTCAGCCAAACGGGGATCCTCGCGGTCCGGCACCACCATCACGGGGCCCTTGGCGTGGTGCAGGACGCCGTCGGACGTTGATCCCAGCAGCATCCCCGTGAAACCGCCGCGGCCGCGGGTGCCCACGACGACCAGTTCGACGTGCCGGCCCTCGGCCACGAGGACCTCCACCGGTGACCCGTCGCGCAGTTGGGACTCGGCGGACAGGCCGGGATAGTGGCTCCGCAGCCAGGCCATCCCCGCGTCCAGGGTCACCTGGATGTCCGCGAACAGCGCCTTCCGGTCCAGCGGAGCGGGAACCCAGGCGAGGGAGCCGCTGTACTGCGGAACGGCGCAAACGACACGAAGGGAAGCACCGAGGCGAAGGGCCTGGTCCGCCGCCTCGAGGACGGCGATCCGTGCCTGCTCCGAGCCGTCCACGCCCACCACCACCACGTTTTCCACGGGCTGGTGTCCGGATTTTGCCTGTTCTGCCTTGACGCGCCGGTCCTCGGTGGTTTCCCCCAGCCGGTCGGAGCACACCAGGGGCACCGTGACGGTGGGGCACTTGGCGTGGGCGGGCAGGGCGCTGCTCACGGAGCCGAGCAGGCGGCCCACAAAGCCGCCGCGCCCGCGGGTGCCGAACACCAGAAGTTCAGCCGACTCGGAGAGGTCCAGGAGCACCCCGGACGCGTCGCCGTTCTCCACGGAGGAACTGACCTCAATGTCGTAGCCGGCGATTTTGTCCAGGGCCTGGCGCACGATGGCCTCGGCGCCTTCCCGGATCACGGAATCGTCAACGGTGGCGTAGCCTCCGTCCAGGCCGGATGCCGCGAAAATAGGGACGGAATACGCGGTCACAATATGAAGCGGCCGACGGCGGCGCACGGCTTCGCGGGCAGCCCACACCAGCGCGCACTGGCCATGCTCTGAGCCGTCCACGCCCACAACGATCCCCTGCGGAGCGGGTGTTTCGCCGCCGTCCTCACGCTCCGGGTCCGGATGCCACTCTTGTGCGCCCATGGGGCCGCCTCCTCGCGTTACCGCTGTGATGTTCCGGCCATTCTGCCAGACAGCGGGGCGTTCCCCCGCCACCGTGCACTGCGGCCGGAGCCGCCGGCGAAATTCCGCCTGCAGTTCCCACTATTCTCTGTCCGGTATTGCATGGCAAGCCTGTTCAGGAGCGGTTTGGCCGGGTTATCCACAGGCGTGGGGCACCCCCTTGGAAAGCGCGTTCAGCCGCTGGAGAATGTTTACGCCACGGTCTATCCAGCGGCCCGTTTGTTCTGTAGTCTTCAGGACATTGTTGGTCCGGGACTATGCCGTACGTAATCCATCAGGCTGCCCGGCCCCGCACGGCGGCCGGACTGAGGGGGAAACGGGGCGCACGTCGGCCAGGAGGCCGGCACCGGCGTTGAAATCCTTCGAAGGAGTGATCTGTAGTGTCTAGCCTGCCCCTGACTGCCAGGACCGAACAGACCACCACCGTTATCATCGGCACCGGACTTTCCGGCCTGGCCGTAGCTGCGGAGCTGCGCCGCCGGGGCGTGGACTCCATCGTGGTGGACGGGCTGGATATCCTCGGCGCCGCTTCGCCGCCCAATACCTCGTCCCTGCAGCGCTGTGACGCCGCTGATTCCGCCAGCCTGCAGGAACGCAACGAAATCCTCCGGCACCTGCGCAACTATGCCGCAAGCCATCACGTGGATGTCCGCAACACCACCCGGGCCGTGCAGCTGACCATGGTGGACGGCGTGGCTCTGGATGGGATTGCGGCCACCCCTACCCATTGGGAAGTGCATACCCCTACGGGCATCCTGCTTGCCGACCACATCGTCCTCACCCGTTGCGCCCACAGCCAGCTGCGGCGCATGCTCAACGACTTCGGCATCGCAGTGGGCAGGAACCTTGCCGCTGCGATGCGGGCCATCGGGATCTACCTGGTGGGAGTGGGCGAGCTGATTACGCCTTCACCCAAGGAAGTCCTGCGGCAGGCCAAAACCGTGGGGCTGGCCATCTCCGCCAAGGTCAACCCCGATGCCGGAACGCTCCCGGCTACCGGAAGCCTCGCCGTCCTGCCCTGCTAGGAACGTGCGGAAAGCCGGGCCCGGCGAAGCGCACCCGGCGGGCAGCCGGGAAGCACCGCGACCGCGTCAGCTCTCCGTGTCCTCCCGGTCGTTGCCGGAAAGCCGGCGGCGGGCCAGGACGGCCAGCGCCACCAGCAGGCCCACAGCCACCACAGCGAAAATCACGATGCTCCACTGGAACGGCTCCCCCGAACCGGCCGGCTCGGCGGGTTCTGCGGTGGTACCGGGCTGGGCGCTGCCCATCCCGGGAACGGTGGGGGCCGCCGTCGGGCTTGCCGGAACTGTACCCGACGGGGTGCCTGACGCAGCACCACCGGGCGAAGCGGCAGTTGCCGTGAAGCTGAAGGTCCCCTCAATGGGATGCGAATCGGAACTGACAACGCGCCAGGCCACGACGTATTCCCCGGCGGGGCCGCCTGCCCGCAGCTTTTGGGACACCACGTTGTCCACAATCTCCACGGCCCCGTCCGCCCACTCCGTCCCGGCCGCATCCTTGACCGAGATGGAGGGCCCGATGCCCAACGGGTTGTTGTTGAAGGTCACCGACACTTCTGCCGGCGGGGTGTCCACCGCAGCGCCCTGGGCCGGGCTGGTGGACTCGGCAGCGTCATGGGCGGCGGCGGGACCGGCCAGGCCCAGCACGGCGGCGGCGGAGACGAGGACACCGAGCAGGAGGCTCAGGAACTGGCGGCGGATGGAACGCATGGGGGGACTGCTCCTTGTGTTGGCTTCCTTACAGACTAGGGGAATTTGCCGGCCGATCCCCCGCCGCCACCATAGGATGCTGGTATCCCCACAGACTTCCCCCGGAGGACTAATGCTTAAGCAAGGCTCTGCCCTGGACCGGTACTTCAAGGTCACCGAGCGCGGCTCCAATCTCTCCCGCGAGATCCGCGGCGGGTTCGCCACCTTCTTCGCCATGAGCTACATCGTGGTGCTGAACCCGCTGATCCTCTCCGGCCCGGACTCCAGCGGCAACACCTTGGGCTTCACGGCCGTCGCCGCCGTGACGGCCTTTGTGGCGGGCATCCTGACCATCCTGATGGGAGCCTGGGCCAGGCACCCCTTTGCGCTGGCCACCGGGCTGGGCGTCAACGCATTCGTGGCGGTCACCGTGGCCACCAACCCGGGCCTGACGTGGCCGGACATGATGGGCCTGGTGGTCCTGTCCGGCGTCACCATGCTGATCCTGGTCCTTACCGGCTTCCGCACCGCCGTCTTCAAAGCCGTCCCGGATGGGCTGAAAACCGCGATCGTGGTGGGCATCGGACTCTTCATCGCGCTGATCGGCCTGGTCAACGCCGGGTTTGTCCGGCGCATCCCGGACGTGGCAGGCACCACCGTCCCAGTAGGCCTGGGCTTTGACGGCAAACTGCTGGGCTGGCCCACCGCCGTGTTTGTCTTCGGCCTGATCCTCACCATCGCCCTGGTGGTCCGCAAGGTCAAGGGCGCCATCCTGATCGGCATCATCACCTCCACCGTGATCTCCGTGATCCTGGAAATGACCCTGCACATCGGCCCCAGCTTCGATGGCGAAACGTCCAACCCGCAGGGCTGGTCCCTGGTGGCGCCGGCCTTCTCCGGCTGGGCCGCACCGGACCTGTCGCTGATCGGCAAGGCCAACCCGTTCGGCGCCTTCGAGCACCTGGGCTTTGTGGCCGCCACGCTGCTGGCCTTCGTGATCCTGCTCAGCATCTTCTTCGACGCCATGGGCACCATGGTGGGCCTGGCCAACGAGGCCGGCACCATCGATGAGCACGGCAACATCCCCGACGTGGACCGGGTGCTCCAGGTGGACGCCCTCGGCGCCATCGTGGGCGGCGGCGCGTCCGTCTCCTCCAACCAGATCTATGTGGAGGCCGGCGCCGGCATCGGTGAAGGCGCCCGCACCGGCGTGGCGTCAATCGTCACCGGCCTGCTGTTCCTGGTGGCCATGTTCTTCACCCCGCTGATCAACCTGGTGCCGTTCGAAGCGGTGGCCCCGGCCCTGGTGGTGGTGGGCTTCATGATGGTCTCGCAGGTGGGGAAGATCGACTGGCAGGACTGGGGCATCGCCATCCCGGCGTTCCTGACCTTCACGCTGATGCCGTTCACGTACTCCATCGCCAACGGCCTGGGCGCAGGCTTCATCGCGTTTGTGCTGATCCGCACCTTCCAGGGCCGGATCAAGGAAATCCACCCGCTGATGTGGGCCGTGGCGGCCGCGTTCCTGCTCTTCTTCGCCGTGGGTCCCATCGAGGCCGCCCTGGGCATGTAACTTCCCCTTCCCGGTGGGGTTACACGGGGGTGTTGGGCGCCAGCCCTTCATCCCCGGTCACCGCCCGCGCCTTCCGTTCCCGCAGCCGGTCCAACCGGTTCATCAGGGGCGAGGTGGTGGCACCGTGGATCACGATCGAGAGCGCCACCACCAGCCCCACGAAGGCCCACAGTTCCCGTGCCTGGCCGCCGAACTGGCCTTCGGCAAGGGCGTAGGCCAGGTAGTACAGCGAGCCGATACCGCGGATCCCGAAGAAGGACAGCGCGATCCGTTCCCGCGGCCCGGTTTTGCCGCCCAGCAGTCCCAGCCAGCCCGCCACGGGACGCACCACCAGCAGGAACGCCAGGGCCACCAGCACCTCGGCAAGCCCGACGCCGGCAAGCAGGCCGCGGGCAATCGCACCCCCCAGCAGCACCAGGATCACCACGGTCAGCAGCCGTTCCAGCTGCTCCACGTAGGAGTGCAGCACCCGGTGGTAACCGTGGCTGTGTTCGGCGGCACGAATGGTGACCGCGCAGACAAAGACCGCGATGAAGCCGTAGCCCTCCGCCAGTTCTGTCAGGCCGTAGGCCAGGAACGTGGCTGCCAGGGCCACAAAACCTTCCGAGTGGTTGGACAGCCGCAGGCTGTCCGCCTTGGCCGAGAAAAAGAGCCGCGCCAGCAGCTTTCCGGTCAGGAACCCCGCCAGCAGGCCAACAGTCAGCCGCCACACCACGTCCACGCCGAACCATTCCGGAAACCACTCCGACGGCTGTGAGCCCACCACGCTGATGATGATCGCCAGATAGACAAAGGGAAATGCCAGCCCGTCGTTGAGGCCGGCCTCGGAGGTAAGCCCGAACCGGACCTCGTCCTCCTTGTCCGCCTCGTCGTCGTGGTCCGCAGGCTCGCCCACCTGGACCTCCGAGGCCAGGACCGGGTCCGTGGGCGCCAGGCTGGCCGCCACCAACAGTGCAGCGCCAAGGCCCAAACCGAGGAACCACAACCCCAGCAGGGTCAGCCCCACGATGCACAGCGGCATGGCGATGCCCAGCAGCCGCCAGGTGGTGGCCCACCGCTTCCGCCCCACGGGCCGGTCCAGCGCCAGCCCGGCGCCCATCAGCGACACAATCACGCAGATCTCGGCAAGGTGCAGGACAAATTCGTTGTGGGCGATCGGGTCCGGGCTGGGCAGCGTGGGGATCAGCGCGAAAGCGGCCATCCCGGCGCCGAGGAACACCATGGGCATCGAAAAAGGCATGTTGCGCAGGGCTTTGGGCAGGATAGCGGCCACAAAGACCGCCAGCCCGGCGGCCGCGAAAAGGATGTTGGGACCTTCAAACATGGGGTACTGCTCCGGCCTGGATCGTGGCGCCCGTGGGCGCAGGCAAAGGGTAACGGTCCCCGGGGGAAGGGATTGCTCCACCATAGCCCCCGGGCGGCCCGAAAGTTCTTGGATTCCAGACAGTCCACCGGCGGTGTTGCTGGCATTCGCGGCCTGCATGCGGTGAGCTTGGACCATGGATCTGCTGCCCGCCGCCGTCGACGTCCCGCCCCGGCCCTGGACGGGCAGGTTCGACGGCGACGCGGCCGAACACCGCCGCTGGTGGCAGGCGGTGGAAGCAGGCCGGGACGTTGATGAGGATGCCAATGACGGCGGGGACACCGTGGCGGATACCGCACCCTGGGTGCCGCACGGCGGTGCCGCTGCCGGATCCGCGCGGGCCCGTCCCGCAGGCCGGAACGGTAACCCCAGCCCGGCGGTGCTGCTGGGCTTTGCCAGCGACGAGGGGGTGCGCCGGAACAAGGGCCGCACCGGCGCCGCAACGGCACCGGCGGCCATCCGGCGCGCGCTGGGGCCGTTGGCATTCCACCTGGACCGTGAGGTGGCCGACGCCGGCGACGTGGTGGTCTCCGGCGGGGACCTGGAAGCCGGCCAGGCGCGTGTCGGCAAAGCGGTGACGGCCCTGATCGATGCCGGCAACCTGACGGTGCTGCTGGGCGGCGGCCATGAAACCGCCTACGCCAGCTACCTGGGCGTCAGCGCGTCAGCGGCCGTCACGGCAGGCCAGCGGCTGGGCGTGCTGAACCTCGATGCGCACTTCGACCTGCGGGACGAACCACTCCCCAGCTCCGGCACCCCGTTCCTCCAGATGGCCCGCGCCGAAGCGGCCGCGGGCCGCGAACTCCGTTACGCCGTCGTCGGGATTTCCGAAACAAACAACACCCGCGCGCTCTTTGATACTGCCCGGAAGCTGGATGTGGCGTACCTGCTGGACGAGGAATGCGACGCGGACCGGGTGCGGGGCTTTGTGGCCGGGTTCCTGGCCGGCATCGACGTGCTGTACCTGACCATCGACCTGGACGTCCTGCCGGCGGCTGTCGCTCCGGGCGTCAGCGCGCCCGCGGCCTTCGGCGTCCCGTTCCCCATCATCAGCGCCATCTGCCGGCAGGTGGCCTGGAGCGGGAAGCTCCTCCACCTGGACGTGGCGGAACTGAACCCGGCCTACGACCTTGACGGCCGGACCGCGAAGGTGGCGGCCCGGCTGGTGGACACCCTGCTGCGCTGAGCGGTGGCTACCGGCCCTTTAGGACGTAACGGCGTTCCGGCCGGCCCACGCCGTACTTGAGCCGGACGTCGAGGGTCCCTTCGTCGTGCAGGTATTCGAGGTAGCGGCGGGCACTGACGCGGGACGTGCCCAGCTGCTCGGCCAGCTC
Source organism: Pseudarthrobacter sp. MEB009 (assembly GCF_030208875.1). NCBI lineage: Bacteria > Bacillati > Actinomycetota > Actinomycetes > Micrococcales > Micrococcaceae > Pseudarthrobacter > Pseudarthrobacter sp. MEB009. The sequence continues at coordinate 33,921 of NZ_JARVTC010000022.1, read as the reverse complement.
TGCTGCGGAGAGGTCTGACGAGGTTGCGTGCAGGGCGGTTTCCACCAGTTTCAGGGTCTCCACGCTGCAGCCCTTCGGTAGCGGCCGTTCGGTGCGGTCCAGGCCGAACACCCGGTTCACATCCGACTGGTCGGCGCCGTCCTTGGCCTGTTCGAGCCCCTGGTAAGCGTTGCGGTAGTGCTCCAGCCGCTCCTGCAGGTCCGTCTGCGAGAAGGGCTTGATCAGGTAGTGCACAATTCCGCCGCGGAGGGCCTTGCGGACGGTTTCCACTTCGCGGGCGGCGCTGATCACCAGCACATCCAGTTCCGGGGCGACCGCCCGCAGCCGGTGCATCAGGTCCAGCCCGTTGATGTCCGGCAGGTGGATGTCCAGCAGCACCAGGTCCGGTTGCAGCCGCTCGGTATCCGCTACCGCCTGCGCCCCGGTGTGGGCGGCACCCACCACCGTGAACCCTGCGGTGCGCTGGATAAAACCTGCGTGCACCTTGGCCACCATAAAGTCGTCGTCGACGATCAGGACCTTGATCATTTTCCTGCACCTCTTTGGAATCGTGCCGTGAAGACTGCACCGTTGTCGTTGGCCACCGTCAGGTCGCCGCCGGACCGGCGGCACACCACCCTGGAAAGCGCCAGGCCGAAACCGCGCCCGCCTTCCTGCCGGGGGTCCTTGGTGGTGAACCCCTGCTGGAAGATCTTCGCTGCAGTGCCCGGCGGCACACCCGGACCATTGTCCCGGACCGTGACGGTCACCTGGCCGGCCCGCTCCGCCACCAGCACCAGGACTTCGGCGGCCGGCACCCCTGCCAGCGCGTCGAAGGCGTTGTCCACCAGGTTCCCGGCAACGGTGGCAAGGTCCCGTGACAGCCCATCATCCACGGCCTCCAGCCGGGAATCAGGGGACAGTTTAAGCGCCACACCCCGTTCCGTCGCGAGGCTTGATTTGGCGATCAGCAGGGCGGCGAGCGCCGGATCGTGGATCCTGCCGGTCACTTCATCGTTGAGCCGGGTCCGGTCCACGGTGGCGCCGTTGACGAACTGCACCACCGAGTCGTACTCGCCGATCTGGATCAGGCCCGAGATCACATGCAGCTGGTTGGCGAACTCGTGTGCCTGGGCCCGGAGCGTATCGGTGGCGGTCCGGGTGGCCCCAAGCTCCCGCTCCAGCGACGAAAGCTCCGTCCTGTCACGCAGGGTGGTGACGGAGCCGATGGCCCGGCCCCGGGACCGGATGGGAACCCGGTTCAGCACCACCAGCCGCTCCCCCACCAGGACCAGCTGGTCCGTTTCGGTCTGGTCCCGGGTGAGGACCACTTTCAGGGCTGGGTCCACGTGGAGGGAACCGAGTTTCCTTCCCACGCAGTCGGCCGGCAGGCCCAGCAACTCCCGGGCGCTGTCGTTGGCTACGGTGATGCGCTCATTCGGGTCCAGCGCCACCACGCCTTCCTTGAGGCCGTGCAGCATTGCTTCCCGGTTTTCCACAAGGCCCGTGATCTCGCTGGGTTCCATGCCCAGGGTCTGCCGCTTGACGCGGCGGGACAGCAGCAGCGAACCGGCAACACCCAGGACGCTGGCCACGCCCAGGTAGGTCAGCAGGTTGGGTACGGCGTCGCCCAGGCGTTCCAGCACGGTGGGATAGTTCCTGCTGATGGAGGCGATCCCGATCATCTTGCCCGAGTCGTTGAGCACGGGGACGTGCGCTGACAGGACGGCGGGGCCGGTCCCGGCCACCACCCCGGTCCAGGCCCGGCCTTCCATGACCCGGCTTTCCCCCAGCTCCAGCTGCCCGCCCAACAGCCCGGGGTCCGAGGTGGCCACCACCGTGAGGTCGATTTTCGCGAGCGCCACCTGGGCTGATCCGGAGACCGTGCGAACTGACTCGGCCACTGCCGTCAGTGCCGCACCGCCCCTTGGTTCCGCCTCGGGCAGGAGTTCCCGCACGGCCGGGCTGTTGCCCAGCGCCTCGGCCGCAGACAGAGCCCGGCGGCCCTCGATCCGTTCAAAGGTGGCGGCTGACTGGGCCAGGGAGATGGCCACCACGGCGACGAGCACGGCAAGGACAATCAGCAGCTGAAGCACCAGATACTGCCCCGCCAGGGACATTCCTCTTCGACGAGTCACTCTGGTTGGTCCTTATGGTGGGGTGCGGCAGCCGGCCGGTGCCGGGGTACCGGAACTATACCGCAGGCCCGCGGACCGGCGGGGCCAGGCCTTCGGCCGCACGCGCCGCCGACAGCTGGTGATGAGGGGCCGGAAACGTGAACGCAATGAACTTAACTTTCTCTGCGTACATAAGAGTGACCCCGATCACGGACACCCTTAGCATCGAAACACCAGTCAGTCCTGCTGAACATATTTCTTGAGAAGAGGAACACCATGCGCCAAATCCGCGCATTGCGTATTGCCGCCGTCGCCGCCGGCATCGCCCTGATGGCTACCGGCTGCGGTGCCACAGGTAAGAGCTCCACCGGTTCGGAAAGCTCCGGCGCCGCTGCCGGCCCCATCACCGGACTGCAGATCATGGTCCCCAACACCCCCGGTGGCGGCTATGACACCACCGCCCGTGCCGCCGCGAAGGTCCTCGATGACGAGAAGATCTCCACCAACACCGAGGTCTTCAACCTCGCCGGCGCCGGTGGCACCGTGGGCCTGGCCCGCGTGGTCAACGAAAAGGGCAACGGCGACCTCACCATGCTCATGGGCCTTGGCGTGGTGGGCGCCAGCTACACCAACAAGTCCGAATCGAAGCTGACGGGCACCACCCCGCTGGCCCGCCTGATCGAAGAGCCCGGCGCCATCATGGTGAGCAAGGATTCGCCGTACAAAACCATCGATGACCTGGTGACGGCATGGAAGGCCGATCCGGGCTCCATCGCCGTGGGCGGCGGCTCCTCACCGGGCGGACCGGACCACCTGCTGCCCATGCAGCTGGCCGGCGCGGTGGGCATCGACGCCACCAAGGTCAACTTCGTCTCCTACGACGGCGGTGGTGACCTGCTCCCCGCGATCCTGGGCAACAAGCTCGGCTTCGCCGCTTCGGGTGCCGGCGAGTACCTGCAGCAGATCCAGTCCGGTGAAATCCGGGTTCTCGCCACCAGCGGTGCCGAGCGGCTCGAAGGCGTGGATGCACCCACGCTGAAGGAATCCAAGATCGACCTGGTCTTCACCAACTGGCGCGGCATCGTGGCCCCTCCGGGCATCAACGACGCCGACAAGGCCGCACTGATCGCCGCACTCGAAAAGATGCACGCGAGCGCCAGCTGGAAGGAAGCCCTCAAGACCCACAGCTGGACCGACGCGTTCATCACGGGCGACGAGTTTGCGTCCTTCCTCACCGAACAGGACAAGCGGGTGGCTGACGTCCTGACGAAGCTCGGGTTGGCGTGAGTTCCTTGGCTACCAGCCTCAAAGGCCGCTCCGAGCTGGGGGTAGCCCTCCTGCTCGGGGCGGCCGGCGTTGTGGTTTTCCTCGACGCCAACGGATTGGTCACCCCGTATTCGAAGTCGGATCCGGTGGGGCCCAAGACCGTCCCGTTCATCGTGGCGGCCCTGCTGATCGTCTGCGCCGTGATGCTGGCCATCAACGTCCTCCGTGGCGGCAAGGGTGAAGCCGAAGGCGGCGAGGACGTTGACCTCAGCCACCCCGCCGACTGGAAGACCGTCCTGCCGCTGGCAGGGGCGTTTGTCCTGAACATCCTGCTCATCGACTGGGCCGGCTGGGTCATCTCCGGAACTGTCCTGTTCTGGGGCAGCGTCCTGGCCCTGGGCAGCCGCCACTACATCCGTGACGGGATCATCTCGGTGGCACTGTCGCTGCTGACCTTCTACGGCTTCTACCTCGGCCTCGGCATCGCCCTGCCCGCCGGACTCCTGGAAGGAATCCTCTGATGGACGTCTGGTCCTCATTGATGGACGGTTTTGCCACCGCCCTCACCCCGCTGAACTTCATGTACGCCGTGATCGGCGTCATCCTGGGTACCGCCGTCGGCGTCCTCCCGGGCCTGGGCCCGGCCATGACGGTGGCACTGCTGCTTCCCGTCACGTACGCCCTGGAACCCACCAGCGCCTTCATCATGTTCGCCGGCATCTATTACGGCGGCATGTACGGCGGGTCCACCACCTCCATCCTGCTGAACACACCCGGCGAATCGTCGTCGGTGGTGACAGCCATCGAAGGCAACAAGATGGCCAAGGCCGGACGGGCGGCGCAGGCGCTGGCGACGGCGGCCATCGGCTCGTTCGTCGCCGGCACCATCGGCACGGCCCTCCTGGCCGTCTGCGCACCGATTGTGGTCAAGTTCGCCGTCAGCCTGGGCGCGCCGAGCTACTTCGCGATCATGATCCTCGCCTTGCTTGCGGTCACCGCCGTCCTGGGTTCGTCCCGGCTCCGCGGCTTCGCCTCGCTGGGCCTGGGCCTGGCCATCGGCCTGGTGGGCATCGACTCCGTCACCGGCCAGCGCCGCCTGACCTTCGGCCAGCCCCTGCTGGCCGACGGACTGGACATCGTGGTGGTGGCCGTGGCCATCTTCGCGGTGGGCGAGGCACTCTGGGTCGCTGCGCACCTGCGCCGCACTCCCCTGCACGCCATTCCCGTGGGACAGCCCTGGATGGGCAAATCGGACTGGAAGCGCTCATGGAAACCGTGGCTGCGCGGCACGGCGTTCGGGTTCCCGTTCGGTGCACTGCCGGCCGGCGGCGCCGAAATTCCCACCTTCCTGTCCTACGTGACGGAGAAGCGCCTCTCGAAGCACCCGGAGGAGTTCGGGAAGGGCGCCATCGAGGGCGTGGCAGGCCCAGAGGCCGCAAACAACGCGGCCGCCGCCGGAACCCTAACCCCCATGCTGGCCCTTGGCCTGCCCACCAACGCCACGGCAGCGGTGATGCTCGCGGCGTTCACCAGCTACGGCATCCAGCCCGGACCCCAGCTGTTCTCCAGCCAGGGACCCCTGGTGTGGGCACTGATCGCCAGCCTGTTCATTGGCAACTTCCTGCTCCTGATCATCAACCTGCCGCTGGCACCCCTGTGGGCCAAGCTGCTGCAGCTCCCCCGCCCCTACCTGTACGCCGGCATCCTCTTCTTCGCCACACTGGGCGCCTATTCGGTGAACCTGCAGGCCTTCGACCTGATGATCCTGCTGGTCCTGGGCGCCCTGGGCTTTATGATGCGGCGCTTCGGGCTTCCGGTCCTGCCCCTGATCCTTGGCGTTATCCTGGGCCCGCGCATCGAAGGCCAACTGCGGAAGACCCTGCAGCTGAGCGCAGGCGACCCGGCAGGGCTGTGGAGCGAGCCGATCGCCGTCGTGGTGTACATCATTGTGGCGATCATCCTGGCCTGGCCGTTCGCGCTGAAACTGATCAAGCGCAACCGCCCCGGGAAGAAGCCACTGCTGCCCGCCAATTCCGGAGCAGCCGACTACAGCGACTGAAAAGCCGCAGGCCTCCCAGCCATCCATCAACCGTGTGCAGACCCAAGGAGCAAACATGACGATCGTTGTGGGATACGTCCCCACCCCGGAAGGTGAAGCGGCCCTGACCCAGGCCATCGCCGAAGCCCGGAAAACCGACACCACCCTGCTGGTCATCAACTCGTCAAAAGGTGACGCGCTGGTGGACAACCGGTACGCGCAGGATTCCGAAATCCAGAGCATCGAAGACCGGCTGGCGACCCAGGGCATCAAACACGTGATCAAGCAGCCGGTCCGTGGCCACGATGCTGCAGCTGAAGTCCTGGACGCCGCCGAGGAGCACAACGCGGAGCTGATTGTGATCGGCCTGCGCCGCCGCACCCCGGTGGGCAAGCTGATCATGGGCAGCGTCTCGCAGCGGATCCTGCTCGAGGCCGACTGCCCGGTGCTGGCCGTCAAAGCCGGCTAAAGAAACCCAGGACGCAACGAGCCCCGACCTGCCCTCCCTCGCGGACCGGCGGTCGGGGCTCTTTGTTATGACAGCGCCTGACGCGATTTCATCCAGACCCTTGATTAACCTGGGTGGGAGCGGCTGACAAAACTGTCACACCGTAGGCCGTTCGCACAGTGATCCGCCAAGGGAAGGACTTATGGAATGCGTAAATCCAAGCTGGGAATCGCCGCTGCCGCCGTCGCAGGGGCCGTGGGCATAACGTTGTTTGCGACGCCGTCGATGGCTTTCGCCAGCGGCGGGGCATCGGTGGGTGGATCGTCAGCCTACTGGAATTCGGCCACAAATACGGTCTCAAGCACCGATACCCGGAAGGACGGCATTTCGTCCGTGGCGCAGCTTCAATACACCCTTAACGGGCGCACCTACACGGCGACCCTGACCAACAGCAATGGAACCGGAACCACCTCTGCTGCCCAGAACAGCGGCATCGGCGGAACTGTCTACCTGCGTGCCTGCCTCAACAACCGCAGCGCAAATACGGGAATCTGCGGATGCTCCGGCTGGGTGGCCCTGGCAGCCTGATATTTTCGGCAGGAGCCCCGTCGGAGGTGCACCAGCACGGCGCACCCCCGGCGCGTTTTGTTATGTTCCGGCGCGGAACAGTTCCTGGCGTTGGCGTCCCAGGCCTTCCACTTCGACTTCAACCACGTCGCCCGGCTGGAGGTAGGGAAAGCGGCCGCTGAGCGCCACGCCTTCCGGGGTTCCGGTGAGGATGACGTCCCCGGGTTCCAGCCGCATGTACTGGCTGCAGTGGTGCACCAGCGTTGCGGCGTCAAAGATCAGTTCCGCCGTTGACGAGTCCTGGCGGGGTTCCCCGTTCACCCAGCTGCGCAGCGGCAGGGTGCCGCCGTCCGTATCAGCCGCCGGGACCAGCCAGGGGCCCAGGGGGGTGCTGCCGGGAAGCGATTTGCCCTTGGTCCACTGGCCGGCCTCGCCGGGCAGTTGGTACTCACGCTCCGACAGGTCGTTGGCGGTGACGTAGCCGGCGATGCAGGCGGCAGCTTCCGCCGTGCCGGCCAGGTAGCTGGCCTCCCTGCCGATCACAATGCCCAGTTCCACCTCCCAATCGAATTTTCCGGAGCGGGGCGGGACTGGCGTTGGATCGAACGGGCCTGCGACAGTGTTGCTGGGCTTGAGGAAGACCACCGGGATCTCCGGCGGAGCGGACCCGGACTCTGCGGCATGGGCGGCATAGTTCATTCCGATTCCCACCACTGATCCGGGCCGGGCCACGGGGGCGCCGACGCGCAGCGTTTCCGCGCCGTCGAGGACGGGCAGGGTGCCGGCCGCCACGGCTGCCCGGACCTGCTCCATCCCGCCGCCGGCCAGGAAGGCACCGTCCACGTCTGCAGTCAGCGGCAACAGGCTGAAGTACTGTGGCGGGGCGTCCCCATCGGTCACCATCACGGCGGGCTGTTCGCTGCCGATCTTGCCCAGGCGCATGATTTTCATCGGGATTCTCCTTCGGTCCGGTGGCTCAGCGGGATGCTTCCATGGTTGCTTATGGCACCATCCGGCCGCCAACGAAGCAGATTGTGACCAGCCCCTCATCACCGGCTGACCTGCGGCGGCAAGGCTTTCCGGCGGGAAATTCACCTGTCTGGTAGGCAGTCATCTGACATATTTACTGTCCGGACGGTAGAATGGGAGCTGCCCTGAGGCACGAAACACAGAAAGTTCACTCATGACTGCAGCCACCCTCGAACGACTTCCCGCCACCACCGGCCCCGCCGGAACGGGGCCGGTCACGTCCATCGACCTGGAATTCTCCCGCGCCCTCGACGTCCACGCCGGACTGGAAGAGGCCGTCGCCGGGCTGATCGAAGGGCCAGCGCAGGAGGCCGGCTGCGGCATCCTGGTGACCCGCCTGCACCCGGGCCGCTACACCGTGGCACTGGACGAGTCGGTGCCCTTCGGCGAAACCTACGAGGCCATCGCCGCGTAAGCTGCCAGCTGCCGCTTGACTGCCGTGGCTTCCGCGCCACAAAAAATCCCCGCCCTGCCGATGCAGTGCGGGGATTTCCGGTTCCCGGAAGAACAGGCTGGGGATGGTTGTCAGGTCCGCCGGACCTGGACACCGTCCGATTTCAGGAAGAGTGGCTTCTCAGCCGGGCCCGCCGCGACGAGCCAGAGGACGTTTCCGCTTTGGGAAACCTCTTCCACCTCCCCGGCAGCCACCAGTTGAGCGTGTTTGATGATTTCTACGTGATCCCCAACCCGGAGGTTCTTCCAGTTGGAAATTTCGGCGGAATGGGCGCCGCGCCTTGATAGGACTGCCCCGCGTGCTTTCATGTGAACTTCTACCCCTTTGTATACGTTCTGCGCCACAGCTTCGTTGATGTGACTTTCACTACACCTTCAGTTCTACTACACTCAGCGCCGCCACCGCGCCACGACGGGCGGATATTCCGCCTGTCGGACGCTTCGGCCGGGAACACGAAAGATTCTTCGGCCCTACGCAAGCGTGCCGACGGCGGATTCGGCGGCCTGCAGCACCTCGCCGCCTGCCACTAGAAGGTCGGCAGCTTCCAGTTCCGGTGAGAGGAAGCGGTCCGTTCCCGGTCCCTCCACAACGGCGCGCAGCACGGCCAGTACAGCTGTCCCTGCGGGCCCCGGGGTCAGGACACCGCCGGAGAGCTGGGTACGGATGTCCAGTGCCCGGGCGGAGGTCACCAGTTCGATGGCGAGGACCCGCCGCAGGTTCTCCACGGCTTTTCGGAGCTTGCGGGCCGCATGCCAGCCCATGGACACGTGGTCTTCCTGCATCGCCGAGCTGGGGATGGAGTCCACTGATGCGGGGACGGCAAGACGCTTGTTTTCGGACACCAGCCCGGCCTGCGTGTACTGGGCAATCATCAGGCCGGAGTCCACGCCGGGATCGGCAGCCAGAAACGCGGGAAGCCCGTGGGACCGGGCCGGATCCAGCATCCTGTCGGTGCGCCGCTCAGCCATGGAGCCCAGGTCCGCGACGGCGATGGCCAGGTAATCCAGCACGTACGCCACCGGAGCGCCGTGGAAGTTTCCGTTGGAGCTGACCTCGCCGTCCGGCAGGACCACGGGGTTGTCGATCGCGGCGGCCAGCTCACGGGACGCCACCAGTTCGGCGTGCGTCACAGTGTCCCGGACCGCCCCTGCCACCTGCGGCGCGCAACGCAGCGAGTAGGCGTCCTGGACCCGGGTGTCCCCCACCCGGTGTGAGGCAACAATCGGCGAGCCGGACAGGACCCGCAGCATGTTCCCGGCGCTGGCGGCCTGCCCCGGGTGCGGGCGCAGCGCGCCGTGCAGCTCGGGGCGGAACACCTGGTCCGTTCCCAGCAACGCCTCGACGCTGAGCGCGGCGGTGATGTCCGCCGTCGTCAGCAGGTGCCGGATGTCCGCGATGGCCATCAGCAACATGCCCAGCATTCCCTCGGTGCCGTTGACCAGCGCCAGCCCCTCCTTTTCGGCGAGGACCACCGGCTCAATGCCATGGGCTGCCAGCAGCGCCGCGACCGGTTCCTCGCCGCGCCCGCCGTAACGGACGCCGTCGGGCCCTTCCGCTTCGCCTTCACCCATCAGCACCAGGGCGCAGTGCGACAGCGGGGCGAGGTCGCCGGAGCAGCCCAGCGATCCGAACTCGCGGACCACCGGCGTGATGCCGGCGTTCAGGACCGCCACCATTGCCTGCAGCACCAGGGGCCTGACGCCGGTGCGGCCCGAGGCGAGCGTCTTGGCGCGGAGGAACATAATGCCCCGGACCACTTCGCGTTCCACGGCGGGTCCCATGCCGGCAGCGTGCGAGCGGATCAGGCTTTTCTGCAGCTGGGTGCGCAGTTCGTTGGGGATGTGCCGATTGGCCAGGGCCCCGAAACCGGTGGAAATGCCGTACGCGGGGACGTCGCTGGCTGCCAGGCTGTCGATGTGCGCGCGGACCCGGGCAACCTCGTCCAGGGCGTCCTGGGCGATGGTCACTTTGGCGCCGTGGCGCGCGACGGCGACAACCTCCTCGGGCGTGACGCCGCTGGAGCCGAGGGTGACGGTGCGGGGTGTGTGGGTGGTGACGGTCATGGTTCCTACTTCGGTGGTTCCTCCCAACTGACTCGCAGTTGTTGTCGTTTTGGGGGCTCAAAACGACAACAACTGCGAGTCAGTTGGGGTGGGGCGGGCGTGGGGAGGGTGGGCTAGCGGGTTTCGTTCATGGGGATGCGGACGCCGCGTTCCCCGGCGACTTCCAATGCCCGGTCGTAGCCGGCGTCTGCGTGGCGGATCACTCCCATCCCGGGATCGTTGGTCAGGAGCCGCTCAAGTTTTTGCGCCGCGAGGTCCGTGCCGTCCGCGACGGACACCTGGCCGGCATGGATGGACCTGCCGATGCCCACTCCCCCGCCGTGGTGCAGCGAAACCCAGGTGGCGCCGGAGGCGGTGTTGAGCAGGGCGTTGAGCATGGGCCAGTCGGCGATCGCGTCTGAGCCGTCTGCCATGGCTTCGGTCTCTCGGTAGGGGGAAGCCACCGAGCCGGAATCCAGGTGGTCGCGGCCGATCACGATGGGCGCCTTGACCTTTCCATCCCTGACCAACTGGTTGAACAGCAACCCGGCCTTGGCGCGGTCGCCGTAACCCAGCCAGCAAATACGGGCGGGCAGGCCCTCGAATTCGACGCGCTCCTGCGCGGCATCGAGCCAGCGGTGCAAATGTTTGTTGTCCGGGAAGAGTTCCTTGATGGCCCGGTCCGTGACGGCAATATCCTCCGGATCGCCGGAAAGGGCCACCCAGCGGAACGGGCCGAGGCCCTCGCAGAACAGCGGCCGGATGTAGGCGGGCACAAATCCGGGGAACTCGAAGGCGCGGGTGCAGCCGCCCTTGCGGGCTTCGTCGCGGATGGAGTTTCCGTAGTCGAAGACTTCGGCGCCGGCATCCTGGAAGTCCACCATGGCCGCAACGTGGCGGGCCATGGACGCCTGGGACTTCTTGGTGAACCCGTCCGGGTCGGACGCAGCTTCGCGGTGCCACTCTTCGACGGACATTCCTTCGGGCAGGTAGCTCAGCGGGTCATGGGCGGAGGTCTGGTCCGTGACGATGTCCACTGTCAGCTCGCCGGCACGGTGGCGGCGCAGGATCTCCGGGAAAACTTCGGCGGCGTTGCCCACGTAGCCCACAGACCAGCCGCGGCGCTCCGCTTTCGCTTTCTGCACCTTGGCGATGGCGGCGTCGAGATCCGTTTCCACCTCGTCCAGGTAGCGCTTCCCGGCGCGTCGGCGGAGGCGGGATTCGTCGACGTCGACAATCAGGCAGGCGCCGTCGTTCAGGGTGACGGCGAGCGGCTGGGCGCCGCCCATGCCGCCGCAGCCGCCGGTCAGGGTCAGGGTGCCGGCGAGCGTGCCGTTCTCGTCACCGGTGAGCTTGCGGGCGATCGCCGCGAAGGTTTCGAAGGTGCCCTGCAGGATGCCCTGGGTGCCTATGTAAATCCAGGACCCGGCCGTCATCTGGCCGTACATCATCAGGCCCTCGGCCTCGAGCCGGCGGAACTCGGGCCAGTTGGCCCAGTCGCCCACCAGATTGGAGTTGGCCAGCAGCACACGTGGTGCCCATTCGTTGGTGCGGAAGACACCCACGGGCTTGCCGGACTGGACCAGCAGGGTTTCATCCGCTTCCATGGTTTCCAGGGTGCGGGTGATCGCGTCGAACGCGGCCCAGGAGCGGACTGCCCGGCCGGTCCCGCCGTACACCACCAAGTCATCGGGGCGCTCGGCAACCTCGGGGTCCAGGTTGTTCATCAGCATGCGCAGCGGCGCTTCGGTCTGCCAGGATTTGGCAGTGAGCGTGGTGCCCCGGGCGGCTTTGACCGGGCGGGCACCGGTGGTGAAATCGGCGGGTGCCATGGTGGCTCCTTTTTGTCTGCATAGCGGATTGTCCTGTATCCACTAAAGCCCCTGGCTCGGCCCGGCGACAGGACTTTTGCAGGGGTCCTGTCCGGGATTCCAGACAACCCCGCCCCGCCCCCAAACCAGGTAGCAGTTGTTGTCGTTTAGAGCCCCCAAAACGACAACAACTGCGAGTCAGTTGGGAAGGGGGGCACGCAGGCGGCCGCCCACCGCAAGCAGGGCGGGGTCAGGCCGCCGGCCGGCCGTGGATGCGGACCGAGAGGTCGTCCGCGGCCTTCTGCACCCGCGCAGCGAGAACGGGCCAGTCAGCCGACGGCAGCTTGTCCTCGAGGAAAGTGACCGCAACCGCGGCGGTGGGCCAGCCCAGGTGGTCCGTGACGGCGGCGGCGATGGACCCGAACCCAGGCGTTACTTCGCCGTGTTCGGTGGCGTAGCCGCGCTGCCTGACCTGGTCCAGGTGCGAGGACAACGCCGAGTACTTCATGATGGCGCCGGGCACCTCATGCCGGGCAGAGAAGGCAGCAGCATTCGGGTACAGGGCCCTGACCTGGGATTTTGGCAGCGCAGCCAGGATGGCCCGGCCGCTGGCGGTGAGATGGCTGGGGAGCCTGACACCCACGTCGGTCACCAGCGACGGCCGGTTTTTGGCACGCTCCTCCACGATGTACAGCACGTCCCGGCCGTGCAGCACGGCCAGGTGCGCACTCTCGCCCAGCACATCCACCAGCGCGGCCAGCAGGGGCCTGCCCAGCCGGGATAACGGCTCCTGCCTCGAGTACGCGGAGCTCAGTTCGAAGGCGCTGATGCCTAGCCCGTACCGCTGTTCCTCGTGCAGGTGGAGCACAAAGCCGTTCGCCTCCATCACGCCCAGCAGATGGTAGACACTGGAGCGCGGCAACCCCAGCGAGGACGCGATCTGCGACGCCGCCATGGGCCCGCGCCGGGATGCCAGCAGCTTCAGGATCCGCAACGTGTTTTCGGCGGCGGGCACTTTGGACGGAACCCTGCCATCCGCCGCGGGGGCAGGGCTGGTGCTGGGTGCTGCAGTCATGGGCGAAATCGATCCTTTGGTTGCGCGTGTCCGGTATCCCGTACCCAAGCATGGCCCCGTACCGGCCGCTGCGGCACGCCGCCGGGACAAGCCGGTGTCTGGAATACCGGATGAATCGGCGAACGACGGCGGCACGGAAGTACCGCCGTCGGGTCACCCTAGCCGTGGACCGGTTCCTCCACCAGGGCGGTGGCGATGCTGGCGGCGTCATCGAGGGCAGCGAGGAACCGCTCGGCATCGAGCGCGGCGGCGCAGCCGGTGCCGGCGGCGGTGATCGCCTGCCGGTACCGGTGGTCCACGGCGTCGCCGCAGGCGAACACGCCGGAAAGGTTGGTGACGGTGGTGGGGGCGTCCACCCGGATGTAGCCGTCTTCATCGAGGTCCACCTGGCCGGCCACAAGCTCGGTGCGCGGCAGGTGACCGATGGCCACAAAAATGCCGGTGGCGGACTGTTCCCTGGTTTCGCCGGTCCGGGTGTCCTGCAGCGTCACGCCGGTGACCTTACCGTCGCCGTGGATGGCGGTGATGGCCGAGTGCCAGGCGAAGCTGATCTTGGGGTTGTCCTTGGCCCGCTGCGCCATGATGCGGGAGGCCCGCAGCTCACCCTTGCGGACCACCACCGTCACGGTCCTGGCGAACCGGGTCAGGAACGTGGCTTCTTCCATGGCCGAGTCGCCGCCACCCACCACCACGATGTCCTGTTCCCGGAAGAAGAACCCGTCGCAGGTGGCACACCAGGAGACGCCGTGTCCGCTGAGCTTCTTCTCCTCGGGCAGGCCCAGCTCCTTGTATGCGGAGCCGGTGGCCAGGATAACGGCGGGCGCCTGGTGGGTTTCCCCGGCGCCGGTGACCACTGTCTTCAGCCGGCCGGCCAGGCTGACTTCCGTGACGTCGTCGAACACTACCGTGGCGCCGAACTTCTGCGCCTGTTCCTGCAGCCCATCCATCAGTTCCGGGCCCTGGATGCCACCCGGGAAGCCAGGGAAGTTTTCCACCTCAGTGGTGTTCATGAGGGCGCCGCCCGCGGTGACGGAACCGGCCAGCACCAGCGGCGCGAGGCCGGCGCGGGCCGCGTAAATCGCCGCCGTGTAGCCGGCCGGGCCGGAGCCGATGATGATGAGCTGCCGGGGCTGGCGGTCCTGGCTGCTGGGGGTATCCACGCTCATGTTCGGTTCCTTCGGATTGACGGTGGGCGGCGGAGCGCAGGATGCCGTAGGCGGGCTGCGCGCGGGGCAGGCTGCACCGCTTGATGCCTACCAGTGCACCAAGACCGGCCCCAGGGATCAAGTCCCGGACCCCCGGCAACGGAAAATGCCCGGCGCCCCAAGGGGAACCGGGCATCCTCCGCGCTGCGGCAGAAGCGGTCAGTTGCTGGCAGCGGCCGTCCGGAGTGCCTCCGAAAGGGAGGTGGTGGGGCGGCCGATGAGGCGGGCAAGATCGCCGGAGCTGACCAGGAGGTCTCCCCTGGCGATGCCCAGGTCCGAGTCCGCCAGGATGTCGGCGAAGGGGGCGGGGACGCCGACGCCCACCAGGATTCCTGCGTAGTCCTCGGCGGGAAGATCGGTGTAGGTGATCTCCTGGCCGGTGGCTGCAGTGATTTCCGCGGCCAGGTCAGCCATGGAGAAGGCGTGGTCGCCGCCCAGTTCGTAGACCTTGCCTGCCTGGTCGCCGGCCACCAGGACGGCCGCCGCGGCGTGGGCGTAATCCGCCCGCGCGGCTCCGCTGACCTTGCCGTCACCCGCACTGCCGGCCAGGGCGCCCTGGGCCAGGGTGCCGGGAAGCTGTTCGGTGTAGTTTTCCAGGTACCAGCCGTTGCGCAGCAGGACAAACGGGACGCCGGATTCGCGGAGCAGGGTTTCGGTGGCCTGGTGCTCGCCGGCCAGTTTCATGCCGGTGGTGTCCGCGTTGGCAATGCTGGTGTAGGCCAGCAGTTCCACGCCCGCTGCCTTGGCGGCCTCAATGACGGTCCGGTGCTGTTCCACACGCTGGCCCACTTCGCTGCCGGAGATGAGCAGGACACGGCTGGCTCCTTCGAGGGCAGCAGCCACCGAGGCCGCGTCCGCGTAATCCATGGCCCGGACCCGGACGCCCCGGGCGGCGAAATCGGCCAGCTTGCCGGTGTCCCGTCCGGTGGCTACGATCCCTGCAGCGGGGACCCCGCGCTCCAGCAATGCGGCGATGACGTGGCGGCCCAGCTGTCCGGTGGCTCCGGTAACAACAATGCTCATGATGAATCCTTTCGGGAATTATTACGGTGTCGCAGGGCATAACCTGCAGCGGACCGGATTACTTCCGGAAAGAGAGTACGCACTTTGAGGTAAGGTACTGACCTCAAAGTAAGCTGGGGTCATGGAAGCATCAACATTGCCGGCTCCGCTGCCCGCCAGCTTCACCTATGGCGTGTTCCCGGCCGCTTGTCCCAGCCGCACCCTGCTGGACCACGTGACCAGCAAATGGGGTGTCCTGATCCTGGTGTCGCTGTCCGAGGGAGAACAGCGGTGGAGTGAACTGCGCCGGCGGGCGGAGGGAATCAGCGAGAAGATGCTGGCCCAGACGCTCAAGACCCTGGAGCGCGACGGACTGGTGCGGCGCACCGCCCAGCCCATCATTCCGCCGCGCGTGGACTACAGCCTGACGGACCGCGGCTACGAACTGAGCGGACACCTGATCCCGCTGGTTGGCTGGGCGTTTACCAACGCCGAGGAAATCATCAACGGCGGCGCACCGGCGGGGGCGGATGCCGTTGCCAGCGCCGGGGCGCAGTCCAAGTAGTGCCGCCCCCAGCCCGGTCCGGTCCTCAGCGGGCGGACCAGCCGCCGTCCATGGTGTAGCTGGCCCCGGTGACCATGCCAGCGTGGTCGGAGGCCAGCCAGGCCGCCAGGGACGCCACTTCAGCAGGCTCCACCAGCCGCTTCACGGCGGACTCGGTGAGCATCACCTTGGCCAGCACCTCGGATTCGGGGATGCCGTGCAGGTGGGCCTGGTCCGCCAGTTGTTTCTCCACCAGGGGTGTGCGCACGTAGCCGGGGTTGATGCAGTTGGAGGTGACGCCCCGTTCGCCGCCTTCCAGTGCCGTCACCTTGCTCAGGCCTTCCAGCCCGTGCTTCGCGGAGACATAGGCGCTCTTGAACGGCGAGGCCCGCAGTCCGTGCACCGAGGACAGGTTGATGATGCGGCCGAAACCGTTGGCGTACATGTGCGGGAGCGCGGCCCGGATCAGCAGGAACGGCGCCTCCAGCATCAGCGCGAGGATCCGCCGGAACTCCAGCGGGTCAAACTCCTCGATGGGGCTGACCCGCTGGATTCCTGCATTGTTGACCAGGATGTCGCAGTCCAGGCTGAGGGTGGCCAGGGCGTCGACGTCGAGCAGGTCCACGGCCCAGGAGGTGCCGCCCACCTCATCGGCGAGCGCGGCGGCCCCGGCGGCGTCGACATCGGCCACCACCACCTTGGCGCCCCGGGCGGCGAGTTCCCGCACGCAGGCGGCGCCGATGCCGCTGGCACCGCCGGTGACCAGCGCCTTGCGTCCGTTCAAAGTGCTTTCCATACCCATCCCTGCTCCCAACCTGGCCTTGTCCTTCGGCTGTACCACCGGCTCCGGCACCTCAGCGGGTCCGGGCCGGAACGAGTCCTTCGCGGGCGGCGTCGGCCTGGTCCACGTCCTCCAGGGCGATGCCCTTGGTTTCCTTCAGGCTGAGCACTGCCACGGCGGTAATGGCGCAGGCCACCACCAGGTACAGGGCGGTGGGAAGCCAGGAACCGGTGTCCTTGAGCCACTGGGTTGCCAGCAGCGGGGCCAGCGACCCGGCGAAGATGGACGTGACCTGGGAGCCCAGCGAGACGCCGGAGTACCGCATCCGGGTGGGGAACAGCTCAGCCATGATGGCGGGCTGTCCGGCGTACATAAACGCGTGCAGGACCAGGCCGACGGTTACCGCGGCCACAATCACCACGGCGTTGCGGGTGTCGAACATGGGGAAGGCGAAGAACGGCCAGGTGGCGCCGGCGATGGCACCAAACAGGTAAACGGGCTTGCGGCCTACATTGTCCACCAGGCGGCCCACCTGGGGGATCACCAGGAAGTGGATCACGTGGGCGATCAGCAGGGCGAGCAGCAGCGAGGAGGTGTCGTACTTGTGCACAGTCTTGAGGTAGACGATCGCGAAGCTCACCACCAGGTAGTACATGATGTTTTCCGCGAACCGGAGGCCCATGGCCTGCAGGATGCCCTTCGGGTATTTGCGGACCACCTCGAAGACGCCGTAGCTGACGGCCTGCTCCTTCTCCACAAGCGCCTTGGCTTCGAGGAAGATCGGTGCCTCGGTCACGTGGGTGCGGATGTAATAGCCCACAAACACGATCACGGCGGAGAGCCAGAACGCCACCCGCCAGCCCCAGCCGAGGAAGGCCTCCGGACTGAGGGTGGAGGACATCACAAACAACACCAGGGTGGCCAGCAGGTTGCCCACGGGGACGGCCGCCTGCGGCCAGCTGGACCAGAAACCGCGCGACTTGTTGGGGCTGTGTTCAGCCACCAGCAGGACGGCGCCGCCCCATTCGCCGCCGAGCGCGAAGCCCTGGATGAAGCGCAGGGCCACCAGCAGGGCGGGTGCCATGTAACCGATCTCGGCGAAGCCCGGCAGGCAGCCCATCAGGAACGTGGCCACGCCAACAATTACAATGGTCAGCTGCAGCGTGGGTTTGCGGCCCAGCTTGTCGCCGATCTGGCCAAACACAATGCCGCCCAGGGGCCGGGCAACGAAGCCCACCGCATAGGTGATGAACGCCTGGATGATCCCGTCCAGCTCGTTGCCGGTGGCGGGGAAGAAGTACTTCCCGAACACCAGGGTGGCGGCGGTGGCGTAGAGGAAAAACTCGTACCACTCCACCACCGTCCCCACCATCGAGGCGGCGACGATCTTCTTAAGTCCGGACCCCTTGCCTGCGGGTCCTGCGGCGTTGTCCGCCGGGCGTTGTCCTACGCTCATGGGTTTCTCCTTGGTGTCCACGGTGACACGTGCTGTGATAGCCAGCACAAATGGCTTCCTTGAGTATTGCTGCACAAACTTGCACGGACAATGCCCAATCCGGCACCTGCTGTGTGCACAATTGCAGACATGAAGGCGAACCCGGATGACCTGCTGGTGTTGCTTGCGGTGTCCCGCTCAGCGAAATTCACGACGGCGGCACAGGCGTTGGGGTTGAACCACACCACAGTCTCGCGCAGGATCGCCGCGCTGGAGAAGTCCCTGGGCGGCCGGGTCCTGGCCCGGGCATCGGGCGGCTGGGAGCTGACAGAGCTGGGCGCGAAGGCGGTCCGCGCGGCCGAGCAGGTGGAGGCTGTACTGGGCACGCTGGGAGCCGACGGCGCGGCACCGGACCCGGTTGCCGGCGTCGTCCGGATGACCGCGACGGATGGCTTCAGCGCCTACATCGCGGCGCCGGCGGTAGCGGGGCTGCGGCGGGATCATCCGGGGCTCAGCGTGGAGGTGGTGACCATGACCCGGCGGGCGCTGCAGCAGCGTTCCGGGCTGGACATCGAGGTGGTGGTGGGCGAACCGCAGGTGCACCGGGCCGAGGCCATCCGGCTGGGCGACTACATGCTGGGGATGTATGCGTCCAGGACGTACCTGGCCGAGCATGGCACCCCGGACAGCGTGGCCGGGCTCAGCGGTCACCCGCTGGTGTACTTCGTGGATTCAATGCTGCAGGTGGACAGCCTGGACGCGCCCCGCCGGCTGGTGCCGGACATGCGCGACGGGCTGACGTCCACCAACGTGTTTGTCCACGTTGAAGCGACGCGCGCCGGGGCCGGGATCGGTTTCCTGCCGTGCTTTATGGGCGACCTGCACAATGACCTGGTCCGGCTGCTGCCCGATGAGATCGGCGAGCTGCTCCCCTACTGGATGGTGCTCCGGCCGGACTCCATGCGGCGCCCCGCCGTGGCCGCCGTGGTGCAGGCGCTGCGGGGCCGGATGGCGGAGCACCGGGAGAAGCTGCTGGGCCGCTGAAAACACTAACTACGTGGGCCCACGCCCGCCGGGTTCCCTGGCCGATCTTGCGAGGTCAGGGTGCGGGTGGTGTGGGCCCACGCCCGCCGGGTTCCCTGGCCGAGCTTGCGAGGTCAGGGTGCGGGTGGTGTGGGCCCACGCCCGCCGGGTTCCCTGGCCGAGCTTGCGAGGTCAGGGTGCGGGTGGGGAGGATCGGAGCGGACGGGGGCGCCGGCGGCAAAGGCCCGCACCTGCGCATCGTCCCACAGGTGTGCCGGCACTGCACCGCCGAGCAGCCGGCGGACCAGCCGCGGATCGTCGGCGAAAGGGATATCGCTGCCGGCCATCACCATATTGCCGTAGCGGCGGCCCTTGAGCATGGCGGGATCGGCGATGATCGCGGTATAGGCAAAGGTGGCCGCGATGGTGGCGGCGTCCTCCCGGGCGTTTTTCAGGTCCGGGGCGTCGCCTGAATTCACCACGTACATCCCGCCTGGCGCCAGCACGCGGGCAGCGTGCCGGTTGAATTCGGCGGTGGTCAGCGGCCGCGGGGTCAGGGCCCCGGCGAAGACGTCCCTGATGATGAAGTCACGGGTGTCGGCGGTGAGCGTTTCGGTGACCTCGCGGGCCTCCCCAACCCGCAGCCGCAGCAGGGGCGCCTTGGGCAGGTCGAACCAGCCGCGCACGTACTCGGCCAGTTTCCCGTCCAGCTCCACCACCACCTGGCGGGCATCCGGGTAGGCCGCGGCGAAGTACCGCGCCATGGAGCAGGCGCCGCCGCCCAGGTGCAGGCCCCGGATCCGGCCCGGCTGGCCTGCCCCGGAAGAAGCGTCCGACGGCGGCCAGCGGGACTCGATGAGCGCGGCCATCCAGCGCATGTATTCGAAGTCCAGGAACAGCGGGTCGGCCAGGTCGATGTGCGAGCTCATGACCCCGTTGATCTTCAGGAGCCAGCCGGTGGAGTTGTCCTGGTCGGCGATGAGTTCGCAGTCCCCGGTGTCGACGTAGTACACGCCTTCCACCGGACCATCGGGCCGCGTGCCCTTGGGGATCTCCACCACGCCTGCTGCCGACCTGCTGCCCCGGCCGGCCGCCCGTCCGCGTTTCGCCATTACCCGCGCCGCACTTCATTCATGCTTCAACCCTAGTGTGCAGTTCACGGCCGGAAAGTTGGCGGCCTGCGGGCCGCCGGCAGGTACGGCAAACGCGACGTGCCCGGGACCGCATTCGCCTGCATCTGTTGTCCGGCCCGCCGTCACCGGTTGGTTGCCGCGCCCTCCCCATCCCGGATCCGGTTGACAACGGCAGTGGTGGACCGCTCCGCGACGTAATCCAGGATGGCCACCCGGCCGCCGTACTCCTCCACGGCGGGTGTTTCCGCCAGCATCTCAGGGGTGTAGTCGCCGCCCTTGGCGTACACCTCAGGCCGCAGGTGCCGGATCAGCGGCGCCGCCGTGGGGGTGTCGAAGACCGTCACGTAATCCACGCAGCTCAGGGCGGCCACCACCGCGGCCCTGTCCGCAACGTTGTTGATGGGCCGGTCGGGGCCTTTGAGCCGGCGCACGGAATCGTCGCTGTTGAGCGCCACCACCAGCACGTCACCGAGCTGCCTGGCCTGGGACAGGTAACGGGTGTGGCCGCTGTGCAGGACGTCGAAGCAGCCGTTGGTCAGCACAATCCGCTGCCCCTCAGCCCGGTGCAGCTCCATCTGGCGGAGCAGTTCGTCAGCGCCCAGCGCCGTGTCGGCAAACGCCCGCAGGTACCGGCTGAGCTGCCCCGTACTGCAGACGGAGGTGCCAGGCTGATGGACCACCACGTCCGCCGCCGCCTGGGCAAGGTCCAGTCCGGCTGCCAGCGGCAGGCCACCGGCGATCGCCAGCGTCAGCGCCGCCACAAACGTATCCCCCGCCCCTGAAGCCTGCTTTTCGGCGGCGGGCCGTGCCCAGGTCCGGTGGGCCATGCCGCCCGGCCCCAGCAGGACAGTCCCGTCGCGGTCCAGCGTGACCACCACGGCCCGGGATCCGGTGGCAGCCAGCAGCGCCGGCGCCGCCGCCGCCACCGCGTCCACCCGCTCCGGCCCTTCGGGCAGCCGGCAGCCCAGCAGCCGGGCCGCTTCCTGGGCGTTGGGCGTCACCAGGTCCGGCCCAAGCTGCGCCCAGGGACGGGGATCGTGGGAATCCACCACCACCAGCGGGCGCCCCGGGCCGCCAGCGGCTGGCCCCGGGCCGGTTCCGCCCAGGACAGCCAGCAGCGCAGCCCGCACGGGTTCCGCAAGCACTCCGGTCCCGTAATCACAGACCAGCACGGCGCTGCGGCGGCCGACGGCGTCCCGCACCGAAGCGGCCAGCGCGGCCAGTGCATCGGGCGGCACGGCCGTGGCTGAGTCATCCATCCGCAACAGCACCTGGCCGCCGCTGCTGATCCGGATTTTGGTGGTGGTGACCATGTCCGGGTGCGACTGCAGGTACCGGACGTCGATTCCTGCGGCCACCAGTTTGTCCCGTAGCTCCACCCCCGCGGCGTCCGTGCCGATGATGCCGGCAACGGCCACCCTGGCGCCGAGCGCCGCCAGGTTCATGGCGGTGTTGGCCGCGCCGCCCGGGGCAGCCCCGCGGGAGTTGATGTCCACCACGGGCGCAGGAGCCTCGCGGCACATCCGCTCGATGCTGCCGGTCCACCAGCCGTCCAGCATCACGTCGCCAATCACCAGCACGGCCGGCTGTTCCGCGGCCAGCCGGCCAGGCAGCCAGTCGGCAAGGGCCTGCTGGTTGGCGAGGTCCACCTGCCCCGGCTCCGCATCCTCCGCCGCGGGATTCATACCTTTTCCTCAGCGTTTCCGCTGGGTGCCGGCGGCGCAGCGATGTGGACCACTTTGACCTGGCTGAACTCGTCCAGCAGCTCCGGCCCGTAGCCAAACCCGTGCCCGCTCCCGCCCCGGGGCTGCGCCGCGCCACCGGGTGCCCCGCCAAACACCGCGTTGATCTTCACCGTTCCCACCGGCAGGTCCGCCACGGCCTGCTGGATGTGCGCCACCGAGTTGGTCAGGACTGTGGCTGCGAGGCCAAACCGGCCGCTGCACGCGAGGCGGAGGCCGTCGTCGAACGTGTCCACCACCTGCACCGGCGCTACGGGGCCAAACGTCTCCTCCGCCATCACGGCCATGGCCTCCGTGCAGCCGAGCAGCACCGTGGCCGGGTAAAACGACCCGGGACCGGCGGGCACGGCGCCGCCTTCCGCCGCCCGGGCACCGTGGTCCAGGGCGTCGGCGACCTGGGCATGGACAGCCTCCCGCAACCGCCGGTCCACCAGGGGCGCCACCGAACCGTTGGCGTTCCGCAGGGCAGCCTCCGCTTCGAGCGCGGCGCAGAACCTTTCAGCAATGTCAGCGTGGACGTAGATCCGTTCCACGGCCGTGCAGATCTGGCCGCTGTTGCTGAAAGCGCCGACGGCGGCCTGCCCGGCGGCCCAGGCCGGGTCCACGTCGCGATCCACCAGCAGCGGATCGTTGCCGCCGTTCTCCCGGATCACGTGGGCGCCGGCGCGGGCCCCGATCACGGCGATGCCGGCGCCCGCCGCGCTGGAACCGACGTGGGCCAGCACATCCACCCCGGACCCTGTGAGGAGCCGCCCCACCCCGGCGCCACCGGTAACGGTGGCGAGCACTCCGGCCGGGAAGGCCGGTGCCAGCACTTCACCGAGGGCCTCCCCCAGCCGGGGGCAGCGTTCGCTGGGCTTGTGGATGACGGTGTTGCCGGACATCAGTGCGGCCCCGATCAGTCCACAGGACACAGCCACCGGATCGTTCCACGGCGTGAGCAGGACGGCCACGCCGCGCGGTTCCGCCACTGTGTAGTCGCTGGCGAGCCTGTCACCTCGGAGGCTGTGGCCGCGGTGCACGGGACCCAGCTCGGCGTACTGCTCCAGCGTGGACACCCCGGCGGCGATCCCGGCGAGGGCCTCGTCAATGGGCCTGCCGGTTTCACTGGCATTGAGCCCTGCCAATTCGGCGGCGGCCTCAGCCAGGGCTGCTGCCGCGGCGCGGACAGCTGCCCCGCGTGCTGCCGGGGCTGTTGCTGCCCAGCCCGCGGCAGCACCCCGGGCCACGTGGACGGCGTGGTGCACCGCCTCCGGGGGCGTTTCCGGTACCGTCCACAGGGTTTCCCCGGTGCGCGGGTTGATGATGGTGATCCCGGCGCTGACGGCCGGTTCGTGATGGTCAAGGGTTTCGGTGGCAGCGGTAGGCATGTTTGGCTCCTGTGGGTTCGGTCCCGGCTGATCCCTATAAGGGTCAGGGCCAGGAGCCCTCTTCTTCGTGGCAGACCAGCATTTCGCGGATTTCGCATCCCGGCGGCTGGGTCAGCGCGAACAGGATTGCCTGGGCCACGTTGCCGGGATCGTTGAGGCGCGAATCGTCCTGGGGCTTGTACTGTTCGGTGCGGTCATCAAAAAAATGTGTTTTCATCCCGCCGGGAATCATGGTGGTGACCCCGATTTTCCCGCCGGTTTCCGCTGCCAGGGCGTGACTGAAGCCCACCACCCCGAATTTCGAGGCGCAGTAGGCTGTGGCATCGGCCACGGCCCGCTTGCCCAGGGTGGAGGCCACGGTCACCACCCGGCCGTGCGTTGCGGCCAGGTGCGGCAGTGCGGCCCGCACCACGGAGACGGTGCCCATCAGGTTCACCCCGATCACCTTCTCCCATTCAAGGGCGTCCACGTCCGCCAGCGCACCGCACCGGTCGATGCCTGCGGCCGTCACCACGGCGTCGAGTCCGCCGAGCATTCCGGCAGCCTCGCGCACGGCGGCTTCCACGGCCGGCCGGTCGGCAACATCCACTTCCACGGCTTTGACCCCCGCCACCTTGCTGATGTCGCGGTCCAGTACCACCGGGGTGCCGCCGGCCTCAAGCACGGCACTGACGACGGCGGCCCCCAGTCCCGAGGCACCGCCGGTGACGAGCACCCGGCCTGGTGAGCGGCGTGCAGTCAGGTTTTCTGCGGTCATGATGTTCCCTTCGGTAGGCGAAACAGGTCAGCCGACTTTGGCCAGGGCGTCGGCAAGGCCGGTGGTGGAACGGGCAGGGTGGAACGGGACGGTGAGGCAACGGCCGCCCCAGCTTTCGACCAGGTCCGCTTCCGGCAGGCGCGCGCCCCGGTAGTCGCCGCCCTTGACCCAGATGTCCGGACGGAGCCGTTGCAGGGCAGCTTCAGGGTTGTCCTCATCGAACACCAGCACCGCATCCACGCATTCCATGGCGAGCAGCAGTTCGGCCCGGTCCTGTTGGCTGATGATGGGCCGGCCGGGACCTTTGAGCCGTTGTGTTGAGGCATCGGAATTCAGGCAGACCACCAGGCAGTCCCCCAATTCGCGGGCGGCGGCAAGGGAGCGGACATGTCCGGCGTGCAGGAGGTCGAAGCACCCGCCGGTGGCCACCACCGTGCCGCCGCCGCCGCGGACGGTGCGGGCCAGAAGCAGGGGTTCGGTGCTGCGCCTTCGCGCCGGGGTCCGGGACGGCGGCGCCAGGGCGGGTCCCGCCGGGAAGCCCGCCTGTTGGGATACGGCTGCGGACACTGCGGCGGCGGCCGGTGCGGGACCAGCGGGCAACGCAGGAGTCGCGATGCCCTCACCGGCTCCGGCGAGGGCCGAAACACCGCCGGCTGCGAGGAAGTCAGCGGCGTCCCGGACCGCCAGCGTGGCGGCCTCCTCCAGGCCGAGGCCGGACAGCAGATGCACCGCCAGCCCGGCTGCCAGCCGGTCCCCCGCACCGCAGGGGTCCCCGGTTTCCACCCGTGGCGCCGGAACGCAGCGGGAAGCGGCGTTGCCTTCCTGCAGCAGGACGGCACCATCGGCCCCGGTGGTCACCAGCACGGCGCCGCTGCGCCACCGGGCCAGCAGGACATGGGCCAGGCGGGCGGCTTCCCCCGCAATTGCTGTTTCTCCGGCAACCTCGCCGGAAGCAGTTTCGGCTGAAGCCCGGGCACGGGTTCCGCCTGGATTGTCTCCGTGGCCAGTCCCCGCCGGCTGGCCTGCCGGCGCTGCGGCGGCGGCTTTTCTGGCTTCCGCGAGGTTGGGCGTTACCACTGCAACGCCGGGCACCGGATCCGCCCCGGCGGGGTGCGGGTCCCAGATGACGGGCACCTTCTTTGCCACCTGCTCCAGGACGATGCGCAGCTGCGGATTGGCGGCCAGGCCCCTGCCGTAATCGGCGACAATCACCACCTCCGCGGCTTCCACGGCCCTGAGCATGTCCGGCGTGGCGTGCGGAACCGGCGTGGCGGCGCAGCCCTGGTCGAACCGGACCACCGGGTGCGAGCCGGCCCGGACCCTTGTTTTCACCGGCGACGGGTGGCTCGTGGCGCCTGCCACCAGCTGCACACCGGCGAGTTCAGCTGCCAGCTGGCGGCCGGCGTCGTCAGCTGACAGCACCGTCACCAGGGTCACCGGCCGGCCGTCTGCCGCCAGCATCCGGGCGACGAGGCCGGCGCCGCCTGCCCTGCGCCGGACGCTGGTGACATCGACCACCGGGACAGGCGCGTCCGGGCTGAGCCGCGTGGCCTCCCCGGCAAGGTCCACATCCAGCATCACATCGCCCACCACCACAATGGTCATGGCCGCAGTCCTTCCGGCATGCGGCCGGCGTTGCCCGCCGCGCCGCGCCGTGCCACCTCGAGGTCAAAAGCCCGGCACACCGCGTGCAGCGCGATCAGGTGTGCCTCCTGGGCGTTGGCGTTAAGGGCATTCACAGTGACGGCCTCATCGCACGCAGAGGCCAGTGGATTGGGGGCGACGCCGGTCAGCGCCCAGGTCCGGACGTTCAGCCGGGCTGCCACCTCCGCCGCCCGGAGCAAGTTCGGGCTTTGGCCACTGGTGGACAGCAACATCAAGACGTCACCGGAGCGGCCGTGCGCCCGGACCTGCCGGGCAAACACCTCGTCGTAGCCGTAGTCGTTGGCGATTGCGGTCACGGCCGAGGTCTCCGCGTGCAGGGAGATGGCCGAAAACGGGACGCGCTCGCCGTCGAACCTGCCCACCAATTCGGCGGTGAGGTGCTGGGCTTCCGCCGCTGAGCCGCCGTTCCCGGCTGCCAGCAGGCGGTGGCCGCGCAGCAGGCGCTGGGCCAGCTCCACCCCCCATGCCGCCAGCCGGTCCGACTGGCTACGCAGCGATTCCAGCGCCGGTAAAACATTGCCAAGATGGACGCGGACGGCGTCCGCGCTGGCCTGGTTCACATACGGTCCGCCCGGACGCGGCCCCTGCCGGGCAGCGGTGCGGGCGAGGGCATCAAAGGCCACATCGCGGACCGAAAATTCTGCCGTCACAGCGCGGCTCCTTCCATGGAAACGGCGCCGGCCGTTGTGCCGGCGATGGCAGCCAGGTACGCCTCTTCGGTTAGGGCGGCCACCCGGTCCCAGGAGTAGAGGGTGCGTGCGCGCTGCTCACCCGCGCTTCCCAGCCGGGTCCGCAGGGCCTTGTCCGCCAGCAGCATGGCGAGCGCAGCGGCGATGGCGGCAGGATCGCGCGGCGGAACGTGCAGACCGGTGCCGCGATCCACCACCGTGTCCTGCAGTCCGCCCACGGCGGCGGCCACCACAGGGACTCCGCAGGCCATCGCTTCGAGCGGCACAATGCCGAACGGTTCGTACCAGGGAGCACACACCACGGCGTCGGCGCTGCGGAAGATGCCGGGCATAGCATCACGCGGCACCTGCCCGTGCAGGCTTACGTGGTTGGCGACGCCGAGGCGCGTGGCAAGGTCCAGCAGGCGCCGGACCTCAGAGTCCGGGTCAAGCGCAAGTGCGTTCCCGCCACCGCCCACAATGAGCAGTTCGACGTCGTCGAAGCCTGCTGCCTGCAGGTGGGGCAGGGCGCGGATCACCAGGTCCACACCCTTGCGCGGCACCAGCCGGCCCACTGAGAGGACCCGGTGCCGCCGCCGTCGGGCGTCTGCCGGCCCGTCCGGAGCGAAGAAGTCCAGGTCCACCCCGCAGGGTGCGGTGGATATCTTCGCCGCGTCGATGCCCATGGCGGTGAGTTCCAGGACTTCATCCGGGCAGGTGGCGATGATGCCGTCAGCGGAGCGGCCCACCCCCGGTTCCAGCCAGGTGCGCTCGGGCGGGCTGGTGTCCTCCGCACCCTGGTGCCGGCGCTTGACCGTGCCCAGCGCGTGGAAGGTCTGGAGCACCGGGACGCGGTGACCGGCGTCGGCCCGTCGGGCAGCGTCCAGGGCGGCAAGGCCGGACATCCAGAAATGTCCGTGGACCACGTCCGGCGGCCGCCTGGCCCAATCCGCAGCCACCCCGGCGGCCAACTGGCCCATGTAGGGCAGCAGCTGGTCCTTTGGGACGTGCCGGGCAGGGCCCGCATCCACGTGGACCACCTCAAGGCGCTGCCCCACCCTGACCCGGGCGGGAAGCTCCGTTGCGTCCCTGCGGGTGTAGACGGTGACATGGTGGCCGCGGCGGGCCAGGGCCTCGGAAAGGGCTGCGACGTGGACGTTCTGGCCGCCAGCGTCAACTCCGCCCAAGGCCGCCAGCGGGCTGGCATGCTCGGAGATCATGGCAATTCTCATGGTGCCTTCCTCTCTTGTGCCGGGACAAGGATCTGCTCGCCGGGGCCAGGGGTACTGTCTGCGCTGCTGCCGGTGAGCTCGGCCAGGAGTCCGTCCCAGCGGCCCAGGAACCGGCCCAGCCCGTAGCGTTCCAAGGCCGCTGCACGCCCGGCGGCCCCCCGCCGTCGTGCTTCCTCCGGGTCCGCCAGCAGGATGCGGGCGCAACGGACCAGCTCGTCAAGGTCTGCGGACACGGCGCCGGCCTCGGGCCGGACGGCCCGGGGAGCCTCGGTGCTGGCCAGCGCCACCACGGGCATGCCAAGGTGCATGGCTTCCAGGAGCGAGAGCCCTAGCGACGTCCAGCGCATGGGGTGGATGTAGACGCGGCAACGGGCAAGTTCGCGGTGCAGCTGGGCGGTTTTCAGGTCTCCCCGGGCCCGCAACCGGGATCCGTCAACACCAATGGCCGCGGCCAGGCCGTGCGTTTCCATCCCGAACACCTGGAGCGGGGCCACCGCAGCAAACGCGGGGAGCAGGTCCGTTCCCGTAACCCGACCGCGGCGGACGGGTTCATTGACCACCACCGCCAGTTCGGGCAGCTCGCCCGTGTACAGCAGCCCGGGGTCCGGAATGCCGTGTTCGATCACGGTTGCCCGGGCCCGGCCGTTGTCCCAGGCCAGCTTGTTGAAATGGGTAACGTGCACCAGCGGGATGCGGTCCTGGTCGGCGAGCGGATGCGCAGCGAAGGGGAACCCGGTTTTGGGCGTGTTGTGTTCCAGGTACACGGCGGGGACGTCCACGCCCGGAACCCTGCCCAGGAGCAGGGCTACTGCCGATGCCTCGTCCGGCCGTTGCAGGACCACTGCGTCCACGGCCTCGGCCGGCAGCGTGGCCAGGTCCACCTCGTGGACGGAGGCGGGCCAGTCCCGGCCGGCGCGGCCCAGCCCCCAGGGGCCGCCGCCGGGGAGCACGGGGAGGAGGTACTCGTGCCTGCCGCGGACAAAGGCGTCGGTCCACGAACCGTGGACATGCCAAAGCAGAATCCTCATCGGTTCCACGCCTTTCGACGCGTGCTGGCGTGGGTGCTGAAGGAGCGGACGCCACCGATCAGGCGCTCTACGGCGGCCACCACGTCCTCCGGTGACACGGAATCCAAACAGGGGTGGCCGGGCACCGGACATACCCGGGCGCGGGTCAGCCGGCACTCGGCGTCCTGGTCCCCCATCAACTCCAGCGGCACGCCGTACGGTGCCCAGCGAATGGCCGGCACCACGGGCGAAAAGAGGCACGCGATGGGTGTTCCCACCGCCGCTGCCAGGTGGGCGGGGCCGGTGTTGCCGGT
Organism: Pseudarthrobacter sp. MEB009; assembly: GCF_030208875.1. NCBI lineage: Bacteria > Bacillati > Actinomycetota > Actinomycetes > Micrococcales > Micrococcaceae > Pseudarthrobacter > Pseudarthrobacter sp. MEB009. Next base: position 5,217 of record NZ_JARVTC010000022.1, on the reverse strand, counting down.
GATGAGGGCGTCGGCTCCCGCCATCACGCCAGCCAGGGTCCGCAGGTCGGTGCGGCCGCCCAAGTCCAGTGCGGACGGTCCCGCCACCGTCGCAGTCAAGGACGTTTCGGCGGGCCCGCCGGTGACCACCACCCGGCGTCCGGCGCCTTGGAGGAGCTCCACCGTGGCGGCGTGGTGCAGCGGCGGCCAGGCCCGGGCGGGGACGGCCGCACCCGGATGGACCACCACGTACGGCTCCCCGCCGACCAGCGGGCCGGTGTTGGGAACGGACGAAAGGCGCAGCCGGCCGTCGTCGCCCGCAGGAAGCCGGAAGCCGGCCGACGTTGCGATCCCCAGGGCGCGCTCCGCTTCGGGCTGGTCCTCCGGAAAGTCCTCGCCGGGCTTGAGCCGGATGTCCAGCAGGGACCCGGCATAGTCGGTAGAGGCGCCGGTGATGCGTTCCACGCCGGCAAGCCGCAGCAGCAGCGCCAAGGGCAGCGGTGACTGGTGGAAGGAGGTGAGGATGACAGCCTCGGTGACCCGTGAATTGCGCACATAATCGATCAGCCATTCTGCGTGCGGCCCGGTCAGGGCAGGCGCCGGGTTCATGATCCAGGGACTGTCCCAGCTGCAGACCTCCGTGACGCCCGGCAGCATTCCGGCGGCAGCCTCGCCGTCCCGGCCGCACAACAGCACCACGTTGTTCGGCCGCCGGCCGTCAGCAAGGCGGCCGTTGGCCACCGCCCGGACGGCCGGGCCGGCCAGCAGCACGTCGCCCATGCTATCCAGCCTGGCCACCAGGACGCTTCCCACTACGGAGCTGCCGGAAGATAACCGGCTTCATCGAGGAGTACGACGGCGGACGCAAGGCTGGGTGCCACCATCCTGGCCGTTGCTACTTCTTCAGCCCGGGTTACCGGGGTGGGCACCAGGACGCCGGCCGCACCGGCCGCCTCGGCAGCGCCAACATCAGCACCGATGTCGCCGATCAGTGCCGCCTCAAAGGGCTCGATGCCCAGCTTCCTGCAGGCGCTCAGGATCATGCCCGGAGCCGGCTTCCGGCAGCTGCAGCCATCCCCATCCCCGTGCGGGCAGATTTCCCAGACATCGAACGGACCCAGGATTTCCTCCACCCGCCGGTTTACCGCCGCCACCTGGGCCGGGGTGACGAGGCCGCGGGCAATCCCGGACTGGTTACTCACCACTCCCGTGGCCAGTCCCGAAGCGCGGATGGCGTCAAGGACCGGTTTGGCGCCGGTCACCGGTTCCACCAGGCAGGGGTCCCCGTTGTACGGGACATCGAGGACCAAGGTGCCATCGCGGTCGAACAGGACCGCCCGCAGCTTTGGCCTTTCGGAACTTTCCATACCCACCTTGTTCCCTCCTGATGCCTGCCTAAACAGGCTCCGCCACTTTTCCTGCCGGCCCTCCGCGTGCTGCGGAAAGGCCGGCAGGCAGGGGGCAGCACCCCGCCGGCGGCGGACTTCCTGCCGTCGCTGCAGCTACCCCACCGAGCCGGGATCTCCCGGCCCGGGAAAGCATTCCCGGCCGGCCCGGTCAGCTGCCGGCAAGGTCCCGCGCCCGGATGCCGCCTCTTCGAGCCGGCCCTGAAGCTCCACCAGGACCCGTGCCAGCCGCCGCGACACCTGCATCTGGGACATCCCCAGCCTCTTCCCCAGTTCCGCCTGCGTTTCCTCGCAGAAGTAGCGGCGGTACAGGAGGTCCCGGTCCGCGTCCGCCAGGCCCTGGATGGCGCCGCGCAGGCAGGCCAGCTCCTCAAGCCTTTCGAGCGGTGAATCCTGGCACGGCAACACGTCCCCGATGCAGGGCGCGTCTGTGCCCGGATTGACCGCGTCCAGCGAATCAGGATGCAGGCTGCTGCCCGCCGAGATCGCTTCCCGCACCTCAGCCGGATCCACCTGCAGTTCAGCAGCCAGTTCCGCCACACTGGGGGTGCGCCCCAGGTCTTGGGTCAGTTCGGGTTCGACCCGGAACATCCGCGTCCGTAGATCCTGGATGTTCCGGGGTGGCCGCACCACCCAGGTCCTGTCCCGCAGGTACCTTTTCAGTTCCCCGGTGATAGTGGGTGCGGCGTAGGCGGGGAAGCTCCCGCCTTTGGCCGGGTCAAAGCCCCTGGCTGCCTTGACCAGGCCAAGGTAGGCCACCTGGTTGAGGTCTGCGCGTTCGCGGCCCCTAGCCTCGAACCGTCTGGCCAGGGCCTCGGCGAGGTCCAGGTAGCTGAGGACCAGCTCATTGTCGAAGGTTTCCTGCAGCCGGCCGGCGGGCTTTGGACGGGATGGTGGCGGGTATTCTGCGGGGCACTGGCGGTCAATAATGGGCTCCAGTGCGGCGGCAGCAACGGATTCGGGCATTGGGATGATTCCCTCGGTCTGGTTTCCGAAAGCCTGGGGCAAGACTTGTAAGCAGGAAATCATAAGGCTGCTTATTAAACAAGCTTTCCGGGGCTAGGCTCGGATGGTAGGGCCCGAACCGTCAAACCGCCAAGGAGTCTTCGCCATGCACATCGCCATCACCGGAGCCAGCGGAAACGCCGGCACGGCATTGCTGCGGAACCTGCAGGGACAGCTGGCCAGGAAGCCCGGCAGCCTGCGGTTGACAGCGATCAGCCGGCGACTGCCGGACACCGGCCGGCAGCCCTACGCCGGGGTCGACTGGCACTGCCTGGACGTTGGGCTGGCTGCGGACCGTTCCAAACTGGAGCAGGCCCTGGCCGGCGTGGACGCCGTGGTGCACCTGGCCTGGCAGATTCAACCCAACCGCGACCTGGAACAGCTCTACCGGACCAACGTCACCGGCACCCGGAACGTCCTGGCCGCCGCCAAGGCGGCCGGGGTCAAGCAGATTGTCTGCGCCTCCTCGGTGGGGGCATACAGCAAAGCGCCAAAGGACCAGCGCACAGACGAGTCCTGGCCGGCAGGCGGAATGGCCGGCTCGCATTACAGCCGCCACAAGGCCGAGCAGGAAGAAGCACTGGACCGCTTTGCGGCCGCCGAGCCCGGGATTGCCGTGGCCCGCCTCCGGCCCGGCCTGATTTTCCAGGGTGATGCCGGCAGCGAAATCGGCCGCTATTTCCTGGGCCCGGTCTTTCCGCGGCTGCTGCCCAAACGGCTCCGAATTCCGCTGCTGACCGTTCCGGAAGGCTTGATTTTCCAGGCGGTGCACGTCGATGACGTGGCGGAGGCGTACTGGCGGGTAGTGGACCAGCGTGCCAGCGGTGCGTTCAACATCGCTGCAGAGCCTGTGGTCACACCCCAGGTGCTGGCCCGCATCCTGGGGGCAAAGCGCATCCTCCCCATCCCGATGGGACTTCTGCGCGGCCTCGCCGGACTGACCTGGCGGCTCAGGATCCAACCCACGGATTCGGGCTGGGTGGAGATGGCTGCCGGCGCGCCCATCATGGACACCGGGAAAGCCCGGCGGGTCCTTGGCTGGGAGCCACGCATCTCTTCCGCCGATGCGGTCGCGGAAGTGCTGCGGGGCATGGGAACGGGCGACGGCGTTGCGCCCTCGCCCGTCCTCACACCCCGGTAGCGGGGGCCCGGCTAGATCTTCGGTTCCCCGGGATTTCCCGCGCGGCGCCGCCCTGTCCCTTCGGCGTCGGCGTCCCGCGCCACATCAGGACGCTGGCCGCCATCCCGGGCACCGGCGTCGGCGTCCCGCGCCACATCAGGACGCTGGCCGCCATCCCGGGTATCAGTATCGGGGTCCAATTCATCGGCCCGGCGCGTTTTCTGGCCAATATCCTCGCGCACCGACTGCGCCTCCGTGGAGTGCTTTTCGGCTTCCTGGCGCAGCCTGGCCGCATTCACCTGGGCCTGCTCGGCGTCCGCACGGGCGCGGGCAGCCTTGGCTTCGCGTTCGCGGGCATCAAGCTCCCGGTTCTCCGCCTCTTTGCGGATTTCCGCTGCTTCCTGCCGGTGATGCTGGTCCCGCTTCTCCTGGGCCGCCTTGCGCCGCCTCCCGGACAACAGGAGCAACACCACCAGGACCACCACAACAACAGCAACCACAATCCAAACCCACGGGGCTGATTCCACGCTTTCCACCACTTCCACCTCGATATGACCGGTCAGGCCCTCCGCCGTTCCGACTGACTTTGCCAAGACCGTTTAGAACCAGTTAGCAAGGGTACTTACCAATTGGTAGTAATCGTGCTTATTATTTTACGGCCAGAACAGCAGGTTACTTATCTACGGCCACTTCTCGCCGGTTTGGGCCAACCAAACCGGCCTGTTGGAAAGAGAGAGCAACGATGACAGAGAACCAATGGTCTGATACGCCAGCACCCACCGCCGGCACCGGCGGATTCGGGGCGACCACGGAGTACGTTCCGGACGCCACCCCCTTGGGCGATGTGACGGGCACCTCACGCAAGGACGCCGCGAAGGACGAGGCAACTGATGTGGCCCGGACCGCGGCGGATTCGGCGCAGAATGTCGCGCAGACGGCCAAGGAGGAAGTCGCCCATGTGGCGTCCGAGGCCAAGTCCAGTGCGAAGGACCTGATGAACCAGGCAAAATCCGGGCTCACCAGCCAGGCCGGGACCCAGCAGCAGAAGGCTGCCGAGGGAATCCGGAACATCTCCAGCCAACTGCACAGCATGGCCGAGGCTCCCGGAGAGCAGGGCATGGCTACTGACCTCATCCGTGAAGCGGCGGAACGCACTTCCTCCATCGCCGGCTGGCTCGAGAACCGGGATCCGGGTTCGCTCCTTAGCGAGGTCCAGACCTTCGCCCGGAACAAGCCCGGCACCTTCCTGCTGCTGGCAGCCGGCGCCGGCATCCTTGCCGGCCGCCTCACCCGTGGACTCACCGCCGGGGCTCCGGAAACGTCCGCCAACGGTGGGCAGGCACTTGGCTCGACTCCGTACCCGCCGGTTGCCGGTGGCACTACTCCCCCACCGCCGGTCCACCTTCCAGGCCCGGCCGTCGCCACCGCCGGTTTCGACGGCGGCGCACCGGGCAGCAACTACCCGTCCGCAGGGTCCGCGTCCTCGCTGGACAGCCCGCAATTGGTGGAGGAGCCGTGGACCGGGAACAGGTTGGATGACGAGTCCTTCGCCACCGATCCCCTTACCGGCGATCCCGTCACCCGGGACCCGTCGGACGGCCAGTCTGGCAGGTTCTGATGAGCAGCGAAGTTCCCGAAGCACCGGCCAGCGCGGCCCATCGGAAAGCGGATACTACCTCGTTGGGTGAGCTTCTTGGTGATGTCACC